>JAUWSB010000026.1 GCA_030610255.1 Bacteroidota bacterium | reverse complement strand
TTATTCGGACCTGATCATTACCTGCCTTTTATTGTAATGTCAAAAGCCAGGAAATGGTCAATAATAAGAACATTATGGATAACATTTTTTTGTGGACTTGGTCATGTAGGAAGTTCAGTCGTATTAGGCATTATCGGTGTTGCTTTAGGAATTGGACTTTCAAAGATTGATGGTATTGAAAGTGTCAGAGGAGGCATTGCTGCATGGGCATTTATAATTTTCGGATTTGGATATTTTATCTTCGGGCTTTGGAGAGTATTTCAAAACAAACCACATAAACACATGCATACACATGCCAATGGCAATATTCACCTCCATTCCCATAAACATGAAAATGAACATGATCATATTCATAATAAAAATATAACACCATGGATTTTATTTACAATATTTGTTTTGGGTCCATGTGAACCTCTGATACCTATTTTAATATATCCGTCTGCACAAAACAGCATCGGGGGATTAATACTTGTAATATTGATTTTTGCTATTATTACAATTAGCACCATGCTGATAGTAGTATTCCTTGCTTCTTATGGTATAAATATACTACCATTTGGAAAACTGGAAAAATACACTCATGCAATTGCAGGCGCAACAATTTTTCTAAGTGGATTTGCTATAGTGTTTTTGGGATTATGAGAAATTGATATCTGCTAATAGAATAATAATTTCTCAGGGATTATATGATAATTTCTGTTTTTTGTATATTTGTAAAAAATTAATTATGATAAAATATATAATATATGACTGATTATAATGATGAACTAAACGAAAAAGATAAACTGGAACAGGAAAATTTCCTGCTTAAATCGAAAATAGTCATTAAAGGTGGTGACTTTCAAAAATTCTCGGATATTGACCCTGAAATTGAGAACCAATTTCTGAAAAACATCATGGCTTTTGAAGAAGGAGAAGTAAAACCAGTACATGAAATCTGGTCACAGGAGGAACTAAAAGCAGAAATAAAAAGACGGGAGATAGAAGAGAATTGTTAAATTTTGTAAAAAAATCAATTTAAAATATATCAAAATTCTGGAATTTCAAATTGTATCAATGAAATTGGATTCCTGAGCTTTTCTTTAAAATAATCTATTGCTTTTTCAAGATTATCTTCAGCTTTTTTTGTCAGCTCTTCTTTAAAATTCCATTCATACCCTTTTATATGAAGTAATAATGTAACAGGCGACTTATCATAGAGTTTTTTACATAAGTCTAAAACATAGCCGGGAGAGGCAGAGTGTGTTGTGAAAGACATTTTTGAAGATTCGGTAACTTTTGAAATACAGAAATCAGGAATATCTTCTATTGAAGCATCAACAAAAATTACCAAATCCTTATCGGAGATAGCATGTGCATCTTCAATATTGAGTTGGTAATTACTGTCAAATTCAAAACCTTCCAGGCTTTCTTTATTAACCCATTCCTGCATACGGTTTATAAACTCATTTCCCAAACCATCGTCTTGTCTTCCCGGGTTACCGTAACCATAAAGTAAAACTTTCATTAGACTATTATCCTGTTAAACTTTGTTTTTTTAGCAAAGTATTGGTTTTTTGATTATCAGTCCTCAGTCTTCAGTCCTCAGTCCTCGGTCCTCAGCCTATTAATCGTCGACTGCTTACTTTTTATTAACTATCACTTAAGCTAATTTTTTTGTAGCTTCCTAAGCTAAAGTTTTAGGTTCTTTTTTTATCAATAAGATTATTTTTTGAATCGTATAATGAAACTTCCAGAGGCATTTTACCTAATGCATGTGTTGCGCAGCTAAGACACGGGTCGTAAGCCCTGATAGCAACCTCAACAGCATTAAGCATACCTTCGGTAATTTCTTTTTGACCGGAAATCATACTGTCAGCAACGCATCTTACAGCAATATTCATTGGTTCATTATTATTAGTTGTTGAAACAATAAGGTTTGCCATTGTTATCTGATCGTTTTCATTAACCCTGTAATGGTGGAACAAAGTTCCTCGTGGGGCTTCAAGCATTCCTACACCTTCATTAACTCTTGTTCCTTTAATAACCAGATCATCTTTCTGGAGGTCAGGGTCGTTCAATAATTCTTTCATCATTTCGGCAGCATGGAGCGTTTCAATCAATCTTGCCCAGTGCATGTGCATTGACATATTGTTTGGCTTACCGTTTGTGTAAGCTTTGAATTCTTCAAATTCTTTTTGAGCCAATGGTGATGGAATAAAATCAGCAGTATTTAAACGTGCAAGAGGACCTACACGATACCATCCGTCTTTTTTACCGTATTCAACTAAATAGGGGAATTTCATATAGCTCCAGTTCTTGACCTCTTCTGCAATATATTTCAGATAATCTTGTGGATCAACATCATGAAGTATTTTCTTACCATCAGTATCAATGGCTCTGATAACACCATCATAAAGGTCCATTGCACCATCCTTTCTTACAAGACTTAAATGATTTGATGGGAAAGCAGCAAATGTGTCAATAAGTTCTCTGTGTTTTTTATGATAATCTTTAAAAAAGTTAACTGCATCTAGTGACCATGATATCATTTTATCAACATTCATCGGGTCAGGTCCATATAAAAATCTATCACGTTCTTCAATACTGAGATTTTTATTTATTCCTCCCGGAATTGCACCTGTTCCGTGGATTTTTTTACCGGCAGTAACTTCAATAATTTCTTGTCCGAATTTACGCATCATCACGCCCTGAACAGCAATGTCCTTAAATTTCATTGCAACACCGATTATGTTACGAATTGCTGGATCAGCATCAATTCCAAAAAGTAAATCAGGAGATGCAAGATGGAAAAAGTGCAAGACATGTGACTGGAAAATTTGTCCATAGTGCATAAGCCTTCGCATTTTTTCTCCTGTTAGTGTTAATCCGTCACCTGTACCTGCTCCAACAATCACATCCATTGCTTTTGCAGCAGCAAGATGATGGCTAACAGGACAAATTCCGCAAAGACGTTGAACAAGCACTGGAGCTTCCCAGTATGGTCTGCCCTGAACAAACCGTTCAAATCCTCTGAATTCAACAATATGTAATCTGCTTTGTACTACATTTCCATTATCATCAAGATAAATAGTTACTTTTCCGTGTCCTTCCACTCTGGTTACCGGTTCAATAGTTATTTTTTTTGTCATTTTTTATGTGATTTTAATCAAATTTTACAACTTCATAAGGTAGTTTAAGTTCGTTTCCGGTGAGAATGGCTACTAATGCATCCCAAATCAAATCTGCTCTTGGAGGACAGCCTGGAAGAAAGTAGTCAATTTTCACTACTTCATGACATGGATAAACTTTATCCAGCATCATAGGAATTTCATCATCATTAGGAAGAATTTTATCAGGATTACTATTTACAACGGTTGGACCATTTAAGTATGCTTCATCAAGACACTCTTTAATGGGAATACCATTTCTGAATGCAGGTAATCCACCCATGAGGGCACATTCTCCAAACGAAATTAAAATTTTACAATTTTTTCTAAAATCTTTTAATACGTGAACATTTTCGCTATTACAGCAACCGCCTTCAATCAATCCTATATCGCATTGTTTGGTGAATTCTTTAATGTCGTCAATAGGAGACTTGTTAAACTCAACCAATTCAATAAGTTCAAGTATTCTTTCGTCAATATCTAATAATGACATGTGGCAGCCGAAGCAGCCGGCTAATGATGTTGTTGCAATTATTGGTTTACTCATTATATAACCTCCATATAAAATTTGTGAATTTTAAACTACACTTTCTATGTCACTACCGATAGGAACTTTGTCGTATTTACGCGTACCGATAGGTTCATCAAAGCCCTTTCCTTTATGGATAATTGCTCCGACGGGGCAAATATCCATAGCTTTTTGAGCCATTTCATCAGACAGATTTGCTGATAATTTTTCATCAATATTAATCTGAAGTTTGTGACCTCTTTTTTTGAATGCAAATATATTTTTCCCGTTTTCATCTTTAAATGACCTGATACAGCGTTTACAAAGAATGCATCTGTTGTGGTCAATTATCAGTTTGGGGCAGGAAGCGTCAATTTCCTTTACGGGAAATTCGTAAGGGAATCGCGGAACCATCATCTGATAACGATATGCAAGGGCTTGTAATTCGCAATTACCGCTTTTTTCACAAGCAGGGCAAAAATGATTTCCTTCAACAAACAACATTTCAATGATAGCTAATCTCAGGTCTTGTATTTCGGGAATATCATTTTCAATTTCCATACCGGATTCTACGGGCGTTGTACATGCGGTCATCAGTCTGCCTGCAATTTTAACATTACAAAGCCGACATGCTCCGGCAGGTTTAACACCTCTTATATGACAAAGAGCCGGAATAAATATGCCGTTATCAGTTGCTGCGTCCAAAACATTTTGTCCTTTTTCGGCAAAACATTCTTTATCATCAATTGTAAATTTAATTTTTTCGCTCATATTTTTTAAATTTTTATATTCGTTATAAATTAGGTATTCTATCAACGGCTTCGCATGATTCGGCAACTGCGGCACTCAAATCAAAACCTGAATCAAATTCAATATCTTTATTTATTAATTCTTCATATTTTTCACGGAAATTCTTAAGTGATGTTAAAATCGGATTAGCTGCAGTTTGACCCAAACCGCAACGGTTTGATTCTTTCATCATATTACACCACTTTTCAAGTTCAGCTAAATCATTCGTTACTCCGTTACCATATAAGATTTTTTCCAGCTTATTTTTAAGTATCACAGTTAATGCACGGCAAGGTACACACGAACCGCATGATTCTTCAATAAAGAATTCCATAAAATTCTTTACTACATCATTTAATAAATTACGCTTATTACCAATAACCATCATTGACCCTCCGGTTGGAAAATCTTCATAACAAATTGTACGTTTAAAGCTTCTTTTTCCGATGCAAGAACCTGATGGTCCACCAACCTGAACAGCCTGAATATCTTCTGCACCAACCATTTCAAGCATATCCCTGATTCTTAAACCCCATTCAACCTCATAAACACCCGGGTACTTACAATCGCCAGAAACACTAATTAATTTTGTACCGCTGCTTTCTCTTGTTCCCATCATTGTGTACCAGTCGGCGCCATTCAGCATAATTTTAACAACATTGCATAATGTTTCAACATTATTGACAACAGTAGGTTGTTGCATGTAACCTTTCTGAACAGGGAATGGAGGCCGGTTTCTTGGTTCGCCTCTTTTACCTTCAGCAGATTCAATTAATGCAGATTCTTCGCCACAAACATAAGCACCCGCACCAAACTGAATTCTTATATCAAAGTTAAATCCTTCTTTTCCGGCAATATTTTCACCTAATTGATTTGTTTCCCTGAGTTCCTGTATAATATTTTCCAAATAATTTTTTAGATAAGTATATTCACTACGCAAATATAAAACACCTTCTTTGGCATCTAAAGCATATCCGGCAATTGCCATACCTTCAAAGAGTAATTTTGGAAATTCTGTTAAAATTACTCTTTCTTTAAATGTTCCGGGTTCACCTTCGTCGGCATTACACATTACATAACGAATCTCTCCTTCTGATTGGCGGCAGAAATCCCATTTCAAACCTGTTGGGAAACCTGCGCCACCACGACCTCGAAGGTAAGAATCTTTAATTTCTTCAATAACTTCTTCGGGAGTCATAGTGATGACTTTTTTAAGTGCGGATCCATGCTCATAATCAGAAAACAGAACTTCTCCTCTTTTCATGATATTGTTTGTAACCATTGATTTAATAAGCTCGGAATTGTTCTCACTATCACCATAATTATCAAACATTTCCTTTACATTTTTTCCGGCACGCATATCAGCAACAATGTCTTTTACTTTGTTTGGCGTTAGCTTTGTAAAAACAGTTCCATTAATGATTGCAGCAGGTTCCTGATCACTCATTCCAATGCAGGCAGTATTGTATAACCCGATTTTTCCATCTTCAGAAACATTGTCAAAGCCGCATCCTACTTCTTCTTCAAATGCTTTTGCTACTTCGACTCTTCCCATCATGTTTGCCACTACACTGTTATTTAAATAAACTGCATATTCGCCGATGGGTTTTTGAGAAAAGAAGTGATAGAATGTAAGTGTTTGCACAACATCAACTTTGGATAAATTAAGAATTTGAGCAATTTCTTCAACCGCTTCATCCGGTATAAAACCAATTTCTGATTGGGTATCAATTAAAATATCCATTAATCTGGTTTTATCATTTTTGTACTTCTTAATAATTTTATTTACTATATTTCTCATAAAATCAATCCTTTATATTAAAATTACAAGTTAAATTATTATTTGATTCGAATTTTTTTAAAATTTAAAATGCAAAATTATATGCTTTTTCTTTATTAGAAAAATACTTCTATTATTTATAATAATTTTAAATTAGTGAGTGGGTTTAATTTTAAATAAAAATTTGGCTGGTATTGTAAATATATTTATATTTACTTGCAATTAGAAACAAAATAAAAAGGTATGAAATACAAGTTAAATTACCGCAGATGGTTGGTTATAATTTTATATTTGGTAGCTCTTCATTCATTTTTAGTTGGCTTGATGTTAATTTTTATGCCAATGAGTGTATTTTCTTTTTTTGGATTTGATATTATTAATAGATTTTTTCCATCGCAGGGAGGAGTGTTTCATTTTGTAATGTGTGTAGCTTATATATTTGGTGTAATTTGGATTGATAAATGCAGTGGATTTATTATATTTTCAATTACTGCCAAGTTTATTGCCACAGTATATTTATTGACTTATTATTTTTTCATAAATGATATCTGGATGGTTTTATTGTCAGGGCTTGTAGATTTTATAATGGGGATTGCTATTTTGTGGTCATTAATTGGCTTTAGAAAAGAAAAAATAATTAATGAGCAAAACAGTTAGGTTTTTTTTAACTCAGTAATTACAATTTATTTATGAAAAATAACTTACCAACAATAGTAATTACAGGTGCTTCAGGTTTTATTGGTCGATATTTTATTGATAATAATAAGGAGCAATACTATATTTTTGCTATTGCACGTCGTTCAAGCAATGAAGCTAATGTTCCGATACATCCGAATATTCAGTGGATTCAATGGGATATTTCAAACAGTGCAATATTGGAAAATATTATAAATTACTTGCAAAATCAGGGTGGATCCGATTATTTTCTTCATCTGGCTGGCTACTATGATTTTGATTATAAAGACAGGTCTGAGTATTCCAGCACAAATGTGCAGGGTACAAAAAATGTACTAAAACTTGCAAAAGTGTTAAGAGTTAAGCGATTTATATTTGCCAGTTCATTGGCTGCATGCAAGTTTCCATCAAAAAATGATTTTATTAATGAAAAAACCAAACCTGATGCCAATTTTGCTTATGCACGAAGCAAAAAACGCGGAGAGGAAATGGTTAAGGAATTTTCAAAATATTTTAATTGCTCTGTTGTTAGATTTGCGGCTGTATTTAGCGACTGGTGTGAATATGCTCCGCTATACAAATTTTTATCAACATGGCTGACAAAAAAATATGATTCAAAAATATTAGCAGGAAATGGCAGTTCGGCTATTTCATACATACACCTGCACGATCTTGCTAAACTAATAAACACTATTATTTCAAAAAGCAGGTTTTTACCTTCTTTTGATATTTATATTGCAAGTCCTGATGGTTGTACCACACATCGTGAATTATTTAAAATGTCAACCCTTGTATCTTTCGGAGGTGAGGCTAAACCTTTCTTTCTTCCGAAAATATTAGCTTATCCGGGCATAATATTCAAAAGAATTTTAGGATATATCCATATTACACCTATGCCTTTTGAAAGGCGTTGGATGATAAAATATATAGACCTTAAATTAAATATTGATTCAACATATACACAAAAAGTTTTGGGTTGGGAGCCCACTCCAAGGTATCATATAATGCGAAGGTTATTATTTCTTTTGATTAATATTAAAAGTCATCCGAACGAATGGTTGTTAAAAAATGAAGAAGCTTTGCATCGCGTAACACAGCGTACAAATTTGATAATTTATGAGCATTTAATTACTTTGGAAGAAAAAATCCTTAAATTTCTTTTCAATTATATTACATCCCCTGAACGAAATTTAATTTTCAGTAATTATCAAAAAATGAAACCCATTGAGCTTAAAAGCCACATAAGTACAATATTTAATTTATTACTTGCCTCGGTAAGGAGTGGTGACAGAATGCTGATGTTAAAATATATTGACGAAATTGCTTTAGAGAGATTTGCTTCGGGATTTAATGCAAAAGAAGTTTGTGAGAAATTAAAGGCATTAGATAATATTATTATGACGGAATTGCTTTCTGTAAAAGAACTAAAAAAAATGAGGCAGGAAATTCATGATTATATTGAACTGAGCATTCAGCTTGCGCAGGATGAAATGGAAGATATTTTTGAAGAATTAGAGCAAAAGCTTCCTTACGAAAGAATTATAAAACTTCCCGCACCTCCTGATATTGAAAAACGACAGAAATTAATTTTAAAATTAAGTACTCCTTACCAGGTTTACTCTGAAGACCCCAAAATTGAAAAATATCATACTAAACTTGATAAGTATAGTTTGTATGATATGAGATAGGAGTATGAGTAAGGCTATAAGGCTAAGGCTGAGGCTAAGGCTGAGATTTAGATTAAATGAGTACATGCCGGACTGCTAAGCAGTTATATGTTATATGTTAAAAGTTATAAGGAAGCTAAATAGTGCCTATCCATAAAAAAATTTACATAAAATGAAGCACCAAATAACAAATTACAAATCACAAATAAATTCGAAATATCAATAATCAAAACTTGTCCGTATGGATGACCGAAACTGTTTTGGTTATTGAATTTTCGAATCCCGATAACTTTCGGGATAATTTACTTGAAATTTGGTCCCGAAAATTTTCGGGATGTCATTTGTGATTTTTAATATTTATTTAAACTATCGGACTTTATGGACGAACACTAATTGGAATCAACAACAGATTATTATTTTCAAACCGCTTACCAGTTACAAAAAAGCAAATCTGTTTAATTTCCCAAAAACTGTATGATGTAATTATCAACTGACTGAGTAATTTCCTGAAATCTTTTATTCAATTCATCGGTAAATGAATTACCAAAAACCGTGTCTTCAACTATTTCAATTGCAATTATTAGTATGTTTTCAGTAATATTAATCCCGATTTCTTCTCCCATTTTTAAAGCAGTCAAAAACGAAACATCATGAATATTTGAAAGGTGAAGGGTTTCTTTAAAATCAGAGAGTGTAAAAAAATAAACATCTCCCGGTTTACCATTCCTGGTTTTTATTGAATCAATTAATATTACTGTTTGGTATCCCTGAATTAATTCCAAAATATCAAGTCCGCCAACCGATGATGTTTCAAATTTAATTTGTTTGTTATGATACTTTTTTTGAAGAAATTTAACTAATTTCGGGCAAATCCCGTCATCCATTAAAATTTCACTTCCTAAACCCAGTATCAGTATATTTTTATTATTTGATACCATTTTATAATATGTTAAAAAAAATCATAGCGGGATAAATATACAAATATAATTAAGATAAACATTCCATTTCTTTTCCGTTCACAGCTAAATAAATTATTACTTTGATTTGTCAAATAGTGATAATAAAATTTAATCTCAATTGAAATATACCACCACTATTTATCTTAGCTTTTCAATCTCTATCTATTAAACATTAATGTTTTGTAACTATTCAGTCATGATTTTTTAACCACGAAAGATTATAACACAATAAAAAAAATAACCGCCAAGAACGCTAAAATTCGCAAAAAGAATCATTTTCTTAGTATTTTCAAATCAAACGTTTAATAATGTTTGCGTTTTTTGCGAATTTTGTGGTTTATTTATTTTACAGTGCAATACTCATTAATCTCGTCTAATTGTTCTGATGATATTGCTTTCTTTATCACGGAAGTTCACAATCAATGGCATTTCACCGGGCAGATAGTGAGTAGCACATGAAAAGCATGGATCATACGCTCTGAATGCCATTTCTATCATATTCAAAATACCTTCTGTTACTTCAACACCTTTTTTAATCAGACCTTGCGCAGCTTTTTTTAATGACATACAAATTGGAGCGTTATTATTTGTTGTACCGACAATAATATTTACTTTCATAACCATTCCTTTTTCATCTGTCCAATAATGATGTGTTAAGGTACCACGTTGTGCTTCAACAATTCCGATACCTTCGCCTGGAATATTTGATTTATCAATTTCTACTCTTAATTCTTTGCCTGTAATATCAGGATCAGTAACTAATTCAAGACTTCTTTCGGCTGAGTATAACATTTCAATTAAGCGTGCCCAGTGCATAACCAATGTGGCATGAACGGGTTTTCCACCAAGTGTTTCATACATTCTTTCATATTCTATCTGAGCAAGAGGTGTTGCCATTCCATCGGCTGCATTGAGTCTTGATAAAGGTGTTGCATGATACACTCCGGAATCCTGTCCGTCAACAAATCCTTTCCACCCGATTTTTTTAAGATAAGGGAATTTTAAGTAGCTCCATGGTTCTACTCTTTCTGCAATAAATTCCCTGTAATCAACAGGTGCATATTTACAAAGTTCTTTTCCTGTGGTATCTACAACTCTTACTTTTCCATCATAAAAATTAACTTTGTTGTTTTTATCTACCAAGCCCATTGAGTGTATATTTAAAGAATACGGACCATTAAGAATAAGGTCAAGATATTCTTTATTGCCCAATACAATATCATTAAATAAATTTATAGAGAATTTGGAAAATTCAATAAATCCTTTAGATTTTTCTTCAATATCTTCGCGTTCCTGTTCTGTTAAACCTTTTCTGACTCCGCCGGGAATATTTAAAACCACATGTGTTTGGTGTCCACCAAGCAATGCCTGAATTTCCTGAGCTATACGCCTTTGTTTTATTACTTCTGTTCCAATTTCAACACCGACTTTTTCAATTACACCAAGTATATTTCTTTTGGCGGGATCTGCAGTAGGACCAACTACAAAATCAGGTGCTGCAAGTGCATAAAAATGTGCAATATGACTATGCATAAAATGAGCCATATAAAACAATTCCCTGATTTTTCTTGCAGTAGGAGGGGGCTCAACACCGAATACTTCATCAGCAGCTTTTCCAGAAGCCATGTGATGACAGCCCGGGCAAACACCACAGATTTTTGTAACTATCTGAGATAATTCTTCTACAGGTCTGCCTTCACAAAATTTCTCAAAACCTCTTAGTTCTGGTACCTGGAAATATACATTTTCCACATCGCCGTCATCTTTTAAAAATATTTCAATTTTCCCATGTCCTTCAAGACGGGTAATAGGATCTATTGTAATTTGTTTCATACTACTTTCCTCCTTAAAATTGAGCCGGGCAGACTGAATCTGTAAAAAGTTCCGGCAGGGTCTTCAATTTGTTCAATAATATTTTCAATTTCTTCGGGGTCATTGGCATCAATCATGGTTGCAATAGCAGACATCATTTTTGCACCCGGGTCTGATACATCAGGTGGTGGTCCATAACAACCGCGACAGGGAGCATTTCCCTTAATGCAACGTGTTCCACATCCTCCTCTGGTTGCCGGTCCCAAGCAAATAACACCTTGTTCCAAAAAACATGTTTCACCATCATCTTCAATTTCCCATGGTCTGTAAAACTTTTTAATTTTTTTATTTTCCGTTTTCTTTCTTTCACATTCGTCGCATTGCGATTTTTCATAAGCACCAATAACAGTTTTTTTTGATGGCAACTCACTTCCGTTTACAATTGCCATAAAAACCTCAAGTAAACGTTCGGTTTGAGGCGGGCAACCAGGAAGATAATAATCAACACAAACCACCTGATCCAATGGCATTACATCATTATAAAATATCGGCAGTTCAAGTTCTCCTTCGGGCACTTTATAAATGTGTTGCGGCTTTATTTTTTCAGGGTTTTCAGTAGATTCGGTATCGCAATAAATCCTGTCAAAAATTTGTTCTTTTGTTGAAAAGTTAGCCAACCCCGGAATACCTCCCATGTGAGCACATGAGCCATAAGCAACTAAAATTTTTGTTTTTTGTCTTAACAGCATGGCAATGTGTTGATTTTCACTATTTCTGATTGCTCCGTTATACAATGTAAGATCAATGTATCCATCTGGCATTGCTTTTAAATCTTTGTATTTAAAATCCAAAGCAATAGGCCAGAATACCAAATCAGCAGCAGCAACAACATCAAACAATTTTTCATGAACATCAAGAACAGAAACGCAACACCCTCCACAAGCTGCTCCCCAGTAAACAGCCATTTTTAATTTTGGTTTTTTGTTTTTTTCATCTTCTCCCATAAACTTTTCTCCTTTTTATATTTTTCATCTTATTTCTAATTCAAATATTTTTAATATTATTCCATACGAATTTCTCTCTGGTCGTTGGTAAAAAAATTCCAATTTAATTTTAACATATCTTATCCAGTTTTTCCATTGTATTTTTAACTTCACAGGGACCAAGTTCTTTAATTGTTTCGGTCATTTCATCTGCAAGTTCGGCAAATTGCTTACCTTCGCTGGCGCTAACCCAATCCAACCTTAATCTGTCTTTATTGATACCCATCTGTTGAATGTACTTCTGGATTAAATGAAACCTGCGTAAACATTTATAATTACCTTCATGATAATGGCAATCGCCTGGATGACAACCACAAATTAATACACCATCCGCACCTTCCCTGAAGGCTTTCAGAATAAATGTTGGTTCTATTCTTCCTGAGCACATTACTCTGATAATTCTAATATTGGGCGCATACTTCATCCTGGATGTTCCGGCAAGATCTGCACCAGTATATGAACACCAATTACATAAAAATGAAACGATTGTTGGTTTAAAATCCATATTATACCTCCTCTAATGTGATTGACATTAATCCTTCTATTTGTGAAAGAATTTGTTTATCAGTAAAATGCCTGCATCTTATGGCTCCGGTAGGACAGGCAGATCCACATGTACCACAGCCTTTACATAATATTTCGTTTACAACTGATACGTTTTTTTCTTCATCAAAACTAATTGCAGTGTATGGACAAACACAAATACAGGTTTGACAACCGCAACAAACTTCTTCGTTAACAAAGGCAGTTGTAACTTCTACATGAACAGACCCCTGTAAAATAATTGCAAGAATACGTGCTGCAGCAGCCTCAGCTTGTGATATGGAATCAGGTATATCCTTAGGTCCCTGACAGGTTCCAACAATATAAACACCGTCAGTTGTGGTTGCCACCGGGTCAAGTTTCGGATGTTTTTCAATATAGAAATCATTTCCACACATGCTTATACCAACTGCATGAGCAATATTTTTGGCTTCTTCGTGTGCTTCCATACTTGTCATCAGTATTACAAGATCAGCAGGTACTTCAATTGGTTCTCCCGAGAGCTTTTCATTAATTTCAACTATTAAATTGCAATTATCTTTTTTACCGGCTTCTCTGATTTTTGGAAGTTCATTTTGCTGGTCAAACATCAGGAACATAATGTCTTTGCGTGATGATTGAGTATAAAATTCTTCACATCCTTTTCCAAATGCTCTCATATCGGCATAAACCTGAAAGATATTAGAGTGGGGCAGGGCAGACCTTAGCTGATTGGAATACTTTAATGCTGTCATGCAACAAGTGCGTGAACAATATTCGTGATAATTTTTATTACGACTTCCAACGCAGTGAATTATAACAACATTCTTTGGTACTTTACCTTCTTTGGTTTGAACTTTTCCATGTAACAACATCTTTTCAAATTCGGATGATGTAATAACGTCAGGAAGTTTTCCATATCCATATTCTTCAATTCCGGAAGGGTCAAAAGTTTTTAATCCGGTAGCTACAATAATATTGCCGAATTTCAATTCGACTTTCTCAGCAGTATTAATTTTTAGTGTGGTTTCAAAATTTCCGACATATCCAAATATTTCTTCAATTTGTGTATCTAAAAATAATTCAATATTCGGATGATTTATTAAACGTTTAATCTTGAAATCTATCATTTGCTGTGCACTGTACAGATACGGGAAAGTTAAGTCAACATTGGCAGTATGGCCACCAAGTTTACCGGTTTTTTCAACCAGATAAACTTTATTACCTGAATCGGCAATTAAAAGTGCAGCAGAAATCCCGGAAATTCCCCCACCGATGATTAAAGTTGCAGGATCAATATCAACCGATCTTTTATCAAGCGGTTCGTGAAAGCTAACTTTGTTTATTGCTCCAACTACTAATGATTTTGCTTTACGTGTTGCTTCTTCCCTGTTGGTATGAACCCAAGAAACCTGCTCACGGATATTTGCCATTTCAAACATATAGGGGTTCAATCCAGCATTTTCCAATGCTTTTCTGAAAGTCAGTTCGTGTATTCTTGGAGAACATGCAGCAACAACAATACGATTCAAATTGTGTTCTTTAATGTCATTTATAATCAAATCCTGACCCGGATCAGAACACATATATTTGTAATTTTTTGCAATAACAACATTTGGCAGTTTTTTCATTTCTTCCGAAACGGCTTCAACATCCACCATTAATGCTATGTTATTACCGCACCAACAAACATATACTCCTATTCTTTTTTCTTCCATTTTTACTCTTTTATTATGTTATAATTTACCTTCTCGTTTAAGTGCTGACTTTTTCAAGTTTGCAAAATAAATTGCGAATGAACGGTATAAAAAATGCGTCCACTTTCCAAAAGGAACAAGCAATATTCCCCATTGAGCAATAACAATTAAATGTATCATATATAACCATAAATTATTATCGATCAGGTTGGTGTCAACAAATAACCTTACAATAAATGCTGTTAATCCTAATAAAAAAAGCCAGATAACAAATAACCAATCTGAATGGTGAGAAAATTTGGTTACCTCCCTTTTTTTTCTCAGTCTATCAATGATGAAATCAAAAGTAAAGACAAATACCAACCCACATACAATATATCCTAACCAGATAATAAAGTTATTTTCTGTTGAAAACCAATTAAGAAAAACTGTAGTAAACAGTAATAATAAATAGCCTATTACGATCAGGAAATGTTCTAACCATCGGAAGCTGCCTGTTTCACATTTTAAGGATCTGTTTTGTGTAAACATATTCCAAATCAGATGCCAGAAACCTGTAATGTAAGAAAATACAGGTGCTTTCACTTTTTGTTTTACAATTGTAAGCCAGAACATATGAAAGATATTCGGCAGTATTATAAGAGTGAATAATGCAAGAATAACATATTGTTCAAACAGATGGCCAAATTCCATCAACGCTTCGGTTTCGAAACCTTTTACATAACCAACTGCAATAACAGCAATCAAAACCAGAAGAAATCCAATAAAAAGTGCAAGTTTTGATCTGTAAAAAAGACCAGCAAGACCTGTCCAGTCGTAGATTTTAGTTAGATAACGACGGACTGCCATCATTAATTCTCCTGGATTAGCATCTCTCGGGCAGGTTTCACTGCATTCACCACAATAATAACATAGCCATGGTCCAACACTGCTTGCTAATTTGTTCTTTAAACCCATCTGTATTGCACGAATTTCTTTTCGCGGAAATAAAATATCTTTTTCAGTTAAGGAACAAATGGCTGTACAATTCCCACAATTAAAACAGTCATTCCAATCACCTTCACCAAATTTTCTTAATTCTTTCTTTAAATCCGGATTTACACGATTACTCATATTACAATCTCCTTAAAGTTATTTTGAAAATTCTTTTGCATTAGATACTATTTTATCATATGATAAATCTTTTATGCTTTTTCTTATTTTACCATTAATAATACTTTTTAAAACATGTGAAGCTGCTTCAGATGACTGTGCAATAGTGTCGGGAATATCTTTTGGTCCCTGGCAAACACCTGCAATTGTAATACCTCCTGTATAAGTGCCAACAGGATCGCAAATGCTGTTTGCTTCTAAAAACCATCCGTCATCACTCCTTGAAATACCAAGCATTTCAGCCATTTCCGAAGTATCTTCACGGGGTTCAAGACCAACTGCCAAAACAACCATATCAACTTTTTGTTCAATTAATCTGTCATTAATAACATCTTCAGTTCTTAGTAAAAGCTGCCCGTTTTTTTCTTCAATTTTTGCTGTTTTTCCCCTGATGATATTAACACCTTCTTCTTTAATTCGTTCGTAGAACTCTTCATATCCTTTTCCGAAAGCACGCATATCAATGTAATATTCGAAAACATCGGAATCAGGTAATTTTTCTTTAATCAGGTGAGCTAACTTTAATGAATACATGCAGCAAACTCTTGAACAATATTTATTATAGTTTTCGTCACGGCTACCGATACAATGTATCAGTGCAAAGCTTTTGGGCTTTTCATTATCGTCCGAAAATATCCAGTTTCCTTTTTTGTCACGTGTTCTGAAACAAATATTGCCACCCGTAGGTCCTGCTGCATTAACTAATCTTTCAAGCTCAAGTGAAGTAATTACATTAGGAAATTTTCCATAGCCAAACCGTTCAATCTTTTTTGCATCAAATACTTTGAAACCTGTAGCTACAATTATATTACCAACAGTAATTTCAACTTCTTCATCCTTTTCATCAAGATTGATACAGGAATCAACCATACAAACTTTTACACAAATACCACATTTACCGCTTTGAACATAAATGCAGTTATCAGCATCAATTAAATATTTATTAGGTACTGCCTGTGGGAATGGAATATAAATGGCTTTTCTTAAAGTTGTTCCTGCATCAAATTCACTGACAGCTTTACCCGGGCATTTTTCAGAACATATTCCACATGCAATGCATCTTGATATATCAACACGTTTTGCTTTCTTTAAAATCCTGACTTTATAATTTCCCGGTTCTCCTTCAACACTTTTCACTTCGCAATAAGTCATCAACTCAATATTCGGGTGTTGACCTACTTCAACCATTTTGGGTGTTAAGATACAAGCTGCACAATCGAGTGTTGGAAAAGTTTTATCAAACATTGCCATGTGTCCGCCAATAGTTCCTGTTCTTTCAAGCAAATAAACTTTTTGGTTTCCATTAGCTATCTCAAGAGATGCTTGAATACCGGCAATTCCACCACCAATCACAAGTGTTTCAGTACAAACTGAAGTTTCGCCGGGAACAGATGCTGCTTCAAACGGAACTCCAAGTATTGCACATTCAACAACTGCTTTAGCTTTTTCAGTGTCGGCTTTTGTGTTTGCACCATATTCGTTAAAATCCGCCATTAAAATATTTTCCGGATTCTTTCCTGCAATAACCATTGCTTCGGTTAAAAAACTTTTTACGGTTCCTGTTTTGTAACCTGCAATTATTAAACGCTTTAAATTTTTAATTTCTGAGGCGAATTTTTTAGTATCCGACAAGGAAATATCTGATGAATACCAGACAACTGAAACATTAGGTTTTTTTTCAGCATTCTTTGCAATTTTAAAAATATCAACAACATCTTCATTGCCGTTTAAATTAATGCAGAAAAATATTCCTGTCCTTTCGTTTTCTCCCATATTATCAGTCTTTTATTAATAATTATTATAAATAATTTGAGGTCAATATTAAGTTATTATGAATAAAATATCAATGACAATTATCATATAAGAAAATGATATTTGTCATATTTTGACTGTAATTATGGAATAATGGAAAGAAATTAATAGATATTAATAGAAATTATTTGATATTAAAGAAATAGTAACTAATCAGTTTACTAATCAATTACTATTCTCAGGCTTTGAGGATAGATTTTAAAAATGGTATAGGGGTAATAAGGGTATAAAGGTATAAGGGTAATACATTTATAATTGGCAGGATAAAGTTTTGAAATTAAAACCTGCCCTATATTTCCCATATTCCCCTTATTTCCCTTATTTCCCTTATTTCCCTTATTTCCCATATACCTCAATTCAATAATAATATTTGTTAAGAAATTTTCATTATTAATTTAATAATTATTTATATTATTCAAGGATATTTGCTATTTTTTTTAGCTTAGGTATATCAAGTAAGAAAATTATTTTTCCTTCAATGGCAATCAATTTATCTTTTTTAAATTCTGAAAGCAACCTTATAACAGTTTCGGTAGCTGTTCCAATAAGACTTGACAGT
>JAUWSB010000066.1 GCA_030610255.1 Bacteroidota bacterium | reverse complement strand
CAATTCTTCTGACTTCATCCTTAAATAAAGAATTTAATGGCTCAATAACTTTAAGATTCATAAAATCGGGTAACCCACCTACATTGTGATGGGATTTTATTGTTGCAGATGGTCCGTTAACCGAAATTGATTCAATAACATCCGGATAAATCGTTCCCTGTGCCAGCCACTCAACATCTTTAATCTTATGAGCTTCTTCATCAAAAATTTCAATAAATGTATTACCAATAACTATTCTTTTTTTCTCAGGCTCGGAAATCCCTTTCAAAGCATCCAGAAAACGATCTTTTGCATTAACACCTTTTACATTCAGCCCCACATTTTTATATTGATCCAAAACGCTTTCAAACTCAAATTTCCTTAATAAGCCGTTATCAATAAAAATGCAAAACAAATTATCTTCAATAGCTTCATATAACAGCATTGCTGCAACCGACGAATCAACACCACCTGACAAACCTAAAACAACTTTATCATTTCCAATTCTTTTCTTCAAATTATCTATTGTTGATTTAATAAACGAATCGGGTGTCCATGATTGAGAACAGCCGCAAATATCAACAATAAAATTTTTCAGTAAAACACTTCCTTCGGTTGTATGATAAACCTCCGGGTGAAACTGGATACCATAAGTTTTCTCATTCTTAATCTGATACCCGGCTACTTTAACATCAGTTGTGCTGGTTATGATTTCGTAATTTTCAGGAATACTTAGAATAGTGTCACCATGCGACATCCAAACCTGACTATCATTTGAAATTCCTTTAAGCAAAGGACTTTTACTATCAATATATAAAAGATTAGCCCTTCCGTATTCCCTGTTTTTTGACTTCCGAACTTCTCCTCCATCCACATGAGCGATATATTGAGCACCATAACAAACTCCGAGAACAGGTATTTTTGATTTAATCAATGCAAGTCCGGGTTTTGGAGAATCTACATCCATAATTGAATATGGACTTCCGGAAAATATCACACCCTTGACATTTGAAGTAATTACAGGAATCTTATTAAAAGGATGTATCTCGCAATAAACATTTAATTCCCTCACTCTGCGAGCTATCAATTGTGTGTATTGTGAACCGAAATCCAGAATTAATATTGTTTCTTCCATTAAGATATTACTCTTTAAATTTATTATTTTTTGCAGACTTATATTCCATTAGCAATTAAACTTACAAATTTAAAATTAAGAATTCAGAACTCAAAATTTAATTATTATTTTCCCCTGAAAATATTAATTTAGCAGTCGGGAAAATATAATTATACTATTACTTTGTAAAAGTTTGTTAAAAAACAATATTTTAACTCTTATTTAAATTTGTTTGTATCTTTGAGTTACGTTAGGTATTATTTAGATTTAAAATCCATCAACTGTGAATAAAAAAAGAAAACAAAAAAAGAAAAAGTCAGGCATAATAAAAAAAATATTGTTAATCCTTTTATCAATAATTTTACTTTTGATCATTGCCGGCCTCATCAGTTTTTATTTATGGAAAAGCAACTTAATCAGCAGCCTGGAACACGGGAGTCAAATTATTCAAACTTCAGTTGGTCAGGTTGAGTACGCCAAAATGGGCAAAGGACCTGTGATATTGATTTCGCATGGAGGGGCAACAGGCTATGATAATATTTACATGTATAAAGATTTGGTAGATGAAGGATTTACATTGCTTTGTCCGTCTCGTCCGGGATATCTTCGCACACCATTGGACGTAGGACCTACTTTTGAAGAGCAGGCAAATATGATGGCTGCTTTGCTAGATGCCCTTAAAATAAAAGAAAAAGTATTTATGCTTGGAATATCTCTTGGCGGTCCCACTGCACTGCAGTTTGCACTCCGGCATCCCGACCGCTGCAAAGGGTTGATAATGCAGGATGCTGTAAGTAAAAAATATCTCCCCATACAGAAAGCCAAAGACTCTTTTTTGGGAAAATTGTTCTTATCAAAATTTGGTGGTGATCTGTCGGGATGGATACAATATATGGCAGTAAAATATGCCCCGGCATCAGTGTTTGATGAATATCTTCAGGTTGAAACTTTTTACGATAAAGATAAAACAAAGCAGCTTGCCGAAGAGATCATGAAAGATCCCAAAGAGATTGAAAAATTAAAAGCATTAATTAATATGATTTCTCCAATGAGCAAACGAAAAACCGGGTTAGACAGCGAAATGGAATATGCAGCAAAAATTCCGAGATACCCCCTTGAAAAAATAAAAGTTCCCACGCTTGTCACACAAAGTAAGGTTGACAGGGATGTAGAATTTAAAAATGGTGAATTCGTTGCTAAAACCGTCCCAAATGCCGAATTTTATACATTTGACGGCTTAGGACATTTATTTTGGTTTGGAAGTGAATGGCCGGCAATTTATTCCAAAATGGTCTCATTTCTGAAAAAACATTCAAAACCCGTAACTGTCATCAAAAATAAATTTTTATTTGAAACAACATGGGTAAGCAATATGGACGGCGCCATGCTGACAATAAACCCCAACGGAACATTTACTATTGACTTCCCTTCAGTTGAATCTGCAGCAAGCACCCAAGGCACTTATAAAATTGAAGGAAATAAAATTATTTTTCTTTACAAACCCGATTCAGATGTATGTGGTGGAATTGAAGGAACTTACCGCATAAATTTAAAAGATAATGTTCTTAAGTTTTCATTAATTTCCGATAAATGCAAATCAAGAAAAAAACATTTTAAAGAAGGGTGGTTTGGGTTATAAATTGGAAATTGGAAATTGGAAATTTTATATTTTGCACTTTGCACTTTACATTTTATCTTTGTGTGAATAAGATTGATTTTATTATTTTTAATTACATTGAATAATTATTTATTTAAAATTTAAGGAGGTTCAGATTATGAAAAACTTGAATAAATTTTTAGCATTTACAATAATTCTGTTTATTATAAGTACAAACACTTCTTTTACCCAAACAGCCACAGAAAAGTCATTAAATACTTCTTCAAATTATTTGGTATTACGAGACGGCTTAGGTTGGGCAGCAAATTCTACTCGTTCACCTGGTGGTACAGGTAGTTCGGAAATGCAATTTAAATCGGAATTTGACCTGAATTTTGCATATGGACACCATTTTTTTAATTGGGTACGTCTTGAGCTTGAGTTGGGTTACGTGTATATGAAATTAGATGGTCAAGTGTTAAATTTAACAGGTGAAGAAAAGGATATGTCAGGTTATGACAGGCATTGGAGAGGGGTGTTTAATGCTTATGCCAACTTGGAAAACCTTACTGCATTTACACCTTTTGCAGGGGCGGGAATTGGTGTGGCGCAGGCACGACTGAATATAAAATTTACACGAAAAAACGGAGAAATAGCTGAAACTGATGATTGTGATTATCCACTTGTTTATCAATTTATTGCCGGAGTATCATGGAATTTTCATCCATCATGGGAATTGGAGCTTATGTACAGATATTATGCAACTAACGAACGCACTCATGATAACCACGACAAAGCTAACTACCCTAAAGTTACTGTTGATGGAACAAAAAGTAGTTTTGTGCAATTAGGCATACGTTTCTGGCTTGGTAAGAAGTAAAATAGTTAGACCTTCTGCAACTGCCATCTATCACTTGTGAAAATAATTTTTTATTTCCCAATTTTTACTTTTGTCTTTTACTTTTGACCAACGCCCAGACGGGTTAGCTTCGCTTCAGGAGTCCGTATGGATGTCTTTTATCTTTTAAAGGATTAGTCCTAATAATCCAAAACCGCCTTATAAACCGATAAATTATCTCTTTCATCCTTTACTTCCAGTTTAAAATGATTTTTTCCTTTTTTCATTCTGTCATCAATGAAATATGTCAGCATATCATTTTTAGCATCATACTCCATTAAAATCCATTTGTCGTTCATTGTACCGCGATAAAATTTTATTCCTGAAAGATTATCAATAATCTTTATCTTAATAGTTTTGTAATTGTAAATTTTCTTTTTATTATGAATATTTAATGGTTTTATCTCAGGAGCAATTGTGTCAACAACAACAGTATATTTTCCAAATTCCCTGACTTTAGCTGTTATGAAACCGTTCTTCCATTCTCCTCCATTTGGTTCAGGTTCTTCATTTTCATTAAGTTTAATAATTATTGCTTTTCCCGATAAGTATTCCGGTAAAGAATCCGTTTTTATGGATATATTAAATCTTCTGTGTACCGGAGTGTATTCATTATGAATATGATGAACTTTTGAAAAACCACCTTCTATTGATTCGGATTCAGAATAAATAAAATTAAAAGAATCGTAAAAACTATTTTCAGGAAAGTAAATTTTAATATCATCCTGTTCAAAGCGGTTCTCAGTATTATATAAAAATCTATGCTGTGAAACAAAAGGTGAATCTTGTTCTATTGAATCAATATTATAATTTATATTGCTTTTTACAACAAAAGAAAGCTCAGATGAATTATTTTTTACATCTTCAATAACATAAGTTATATTATGATATAGCGAATCGGAAAAATTAATCCTGCCCCTGTTAACAATGCTGTCATAAATGCTCAATCTGTTGTTCGGCTCAACAAAACTTTTTTGTATTCTTTTTTTATTCAGTTTAAATTCCCTGTAATCAATAAAACTATTAATATAACGCGACTCATTAAATGAGAATCTTTCCAGATTATGCGAATAATAAAGCATTGAATCCACAAATAGTTTTACCGAATAAACACCATTTTTATTATTGACATCATTTAAAAGGTCATAGGTTTGAATTCCGAATGCTATTTCGCCAGATACATGAATAGTATCATTATTCTCAATGTAATGTTTCAAACCCCAGCCGGTAATTTGATATTCAACAGCAGTGATTGAATCATTAACTTTGCTATTTTTATTTAGAGGATACACTTTTAATATTTTTATCTTCGGATGAATGTAGTCTTTTACTTTTATCCCGAAAAGCAAGGGATTAACAGGACATTCGGTTTTTGTTTCTCTTATTTCAAAATGCAAATGAGGGCCATCTGAACCTCCTGAATTTCCTGATAAAGCTATTATCTCTCCTTTTGTAACGGGGAACTCATTTTTTTTAGGGAAAATCTGAATAGCAAACAACTCGCGTTCATATTGTTTTGCTCTGACAAATTTTTCAATTTTTTTGTTATACTTTTTCAAATGAGCATAAACCGAAACATATCCGTTTGGATGAGTAATATAAATTGCTTTTCCAAATCCTTCCGGAGAAACTTTGATCCTTGAAACATAACCATCGGCAATTGTATAAATAAATTTCCCCTGCTTTCCGTTGGTTTTAATATCAATTCCCGAATGAAAATGGTCTGTTCTTAATTCGCCAAAAGTTCCCGATAATTTGATAGGAAAATCAACAGGTGAACGGAAATAGTATTGAGGATATTTATTCTGGCTTTGAGCTAAACTGCTAAATAAAAAAAATATTATCAGAATATTAAATTTTATTAAATTTGTATTATTCATTAAGTTTTTTTGCAAAAATAAATATTATTAACTTTACCGAAAAAATAAATTACTAAAATGAATATAATTGATAAAATTATAAACCGGCTTCATGGAAGTAAAGCAAATTCAAAGTTTACTATTCAAGATTTACACGAAAAAGAAAAAACAAATGAACCTATTAAAAAAATAAAAAAAAGAAGAAGAAAAAAGCATAAAAAAACAACGAATGCATTTGATTTGTTTTTGCGTAATTGGTCAAAAAGAAGACAAGAACGTATCGAAAAGAAGAGGAAAGAAAAAGTTAAAAAAAGAATAAGGGCAAGACACAGGCGGGAACGTTTAGACAGGGGAAAAAGAAAAGAACTTGAAAATATAGAATTAAAGGAATCTCAAACAAGAAAAAGAAAAAAGAAAAGTCGGGTTTTTCATACAAGTCAACGGCTTGAAAAACTCAAAGAAGAATATAAGTTGTTTGCAATTATTTTAGAAATTATTGAAAATAATGTACTAAAAAGAAACTATCATTATATTTTCAATTCAACTTTAATTTTTATTATTTCTTATATTATAGTTTACTTCATTTACCAGCTTACAGTAATTTTAAATGCATCTCTTTTTAATATAGATTCCATTTTATATTATTTTACTCTTGATTTTGATGATTTTTCTCCACTGTGGACACGTTTAAATATTATTTTTATCACTTTCTCAGGACCATTTATTTCTTTGGTAATCGGACTGTTCCTTTTTAATTATCTTTTTAAATTAAAAAGATTTAAGAGCTTACAAAAACTTTTTATTTTGTGGATGTCACTCCATGCTTTTAATCATTTTGCCGGTGCATTAATTTTCGGAATTGTTACAAAAGATGGTTTTGGTTATGTTGTTGAATGGTTGTTTTTAGGAGTAATTATGAAATTTATATTAATATTTATTGCTTTATTTATTTTGATTATAATAGGTTATCAATCAGCTTCAAAATTTTTAAGTACCTCTAATTCACTTGACCGTGTCAGGACGGGTGTAAAAAAGACTTTTCTTTTTAACCAGGCTTTTCTTCCATGGTTACTTGGAAGCTTAATATTATTAATTATCAGAATTCCGAATAATTTTAATTATCCTTACGAAACTTTTATGTTCTTCTCTTTTGCCTTTATAATAATTCCGGTATTTTTTAATGATATGGCAAAACCCTATAGAATATACAAAAAAATACG
The DNA here is from genome assembly GCA_030610255.1 of Bacteroidota bacterium. GTDB lineage: Bacteria > Bacteroidota > Bacteroidia > Bacteroidales > JADFUO01 > JADFUO01. The sequence goes on along the minus strand of JAUWSB010000066.1, from coordinate 5,287 downwards.
AAGAAAGTATAGTTTGAATATTGGATATATTATTTTGTTTCTTTTATTGCTCACAGCTTTTCGGATAGGTTTAGATAACGGACTTCATTTTATAATAACGATTGATTTTTCATTTAATATTGTTCCATTATAAAAAGATATATCATTCCGGCTTCTGTTTTAATAATGCTGCTGTTGAAGAAAGTCCCGACAATGTTACTGCCTTAATGTACAGAGATGCTGTATTTTATAAAAAGTGATTCTGACAGATTCTTGATACTTGATTCTTGATACTGGTTAAAAGATTATGACCTCCAGTATCGGGTATCCTATATCTTTTTAAAAAAAATAATTTTTTCAATTTTCCTTAAAAAACAAGTATCTTTGTAATTTAATATTATAAACCTTGTATTTCTATTTACAATGAAATTAAAACATTTATCTATCATTTTGTTTTTTCTTTTCCTGCTGACTTTCTGGAGAAGTTCACATGCCCAGTTAATTTTCAAATTAAATTCAAATATTAAAAACCCCATAAAAGTTAAAAGCCCAAATAAAGATAATTATTTATTCCCATGGACAGGAGGTTTTAACTCATGCCAGTTTGCTGAAATTGATATGAACATGGATGGAATAAAGGACTTATTTGTTTTTGACAGGAACGGAAACAGGATTATGACTTTTATAAATAATGGCACACCAAATCAAATTGATTATTCCTACGCACCTGAATATCAAATTTTGTTTCCTGAACTATTTGACTGGATAATACTGGTTGATTACGATTATGATGGAAAAGAGGATATTTTCACTTATTCGATAGGATGGGCAAGTATGAAAGTTTATAAAAACATCTCGGATACCGATTTAAAATTTGAATTAATAATTTCTCCTTATCTTACATCATTTCAGGGTGGTGGTTATGTGAATATATTTGTTACTTATGCCGATTATCCCGCAATTACAGATTTGGATAATGATGGTGATCTGGATATTCTTACTTTTTGGGGATTGGGCTCATTTGTTGAAATGCACAAAAACATGTCAATGGAAAAATACGGAACAGCCGATTCGCTGGATTTTATTAAAACCGAATATTGCTGGGGGAGGTTTGCAGAGAATGAAGAATCTAACGTGGTATATCTTGATACTTGTTTTTATAAAGATTGTGGTTTTGATAAAACTGCTGATAATAAAAATAAGGAGATGAAAGGTGATTGGGATAAGGGGCAAAGACACACCGGCTCAACTTTTCTCGTTATTGATCTGGATGGTGACAATGATAAAGACCTTGTACTTGGTGATGTTGATTATCCTAATTTAATTGAACTGATTAATGGCGGAACTCCCGATGAAGCCTTTATGATAAGTCAGGATACTTCATTTCCGTCAAATTCGTTGCCGGTCAGGCAGTTTTCAATGCCGTTGGCAAATTATTTTGATGTTGATAATGATGGTTTAAAGGATATGATAGTTTCGCCTTTTGATCCAAGCATTATTACATCAAGAAATTACAGAAGTATATGGCTTTATAAAAATTCAGGACAGAATAATGCGCCCGTGTTTAGTTTCCAGACAAATAAATTTTTACAGGATGAAACAATAGATGTGGGTTCCGGAGCATATCCTGTTTTATTTGATTATAATTATGATGGTTTGCCGGATTTATTTGTCGGAAATTTCGGTTATTATCAATCATCATATTACGACGATTGGTTAATATTACATTCAAATTATATTTCAAAAATTGCACTTTTTGAGAATGTCGGAACTGATACTGTTCCTGCTTTTGAATTAGTTACACGTGATTTTGCAAATATATCTTCACTTGATCTGGATGGTGTTTTCCCGACATTTGGTGATCTGGATGGCGATGGCGATAAAGATATGTTAATTGGTAATGCCGATGGAACAATTATTTATTTTGTAAATATTGCTTGTATCGGCAATCATGCTGAATATGAATTATCTGAATTGAATTATCAGGAAATTGATGTTGGCGAATACAGCACTCCACAGCTAATTGATATAAATGAAGATGATTTAATTGACATTGTAATCGGCGAAAAAAAAGGAAACCTGAATTATTATAAAAACGCCGGAACATCATTCAACCCTGTATTTACTCTTGAAACCGACAGTCTTGGAAAAGTTAATGTTACGGATTATAATGTTTCATACTCGGGCTATAGTGTTCCGTGTTTTTTCAGGGATAATCAGAATAAGATAAAACTGCTTGTTGGTTCCGAACAGGGAAAAATATTTTATTTTAAAGATATTGAAGATAATCTTTCGGGTGCTTTTACCGAATCCGATTCATTGTATATTTTAATAGATTCAGTTCCTTTTGAAATTTCAACAGGAATAAGAACAGGTGCAGCTATATCCGATTTAAATAATGACGGATATTTTGACTTGCTTGTTGGTAATTATTCAGGTGGCTTAAAATATTTTGCAGGTGTTGAAAACCCACATGTCAGTCCGGGAATAATTGAAAATACATCAAACAAAATAAAAATTAATCTGTTCCCTAATCCTGTTAAAAAAATTTTAAATATCTCATTTCCAAAACGTCTAAAGAATATAGAAATTTATATCTTTAATTCGCTGGGAATACTTGTTAAATCAGAAGTTTTCACTTCAGTAAAAAAATTAAGAATGGATATTTCAAATCTGAGCAACGGTATTTATTATTGTAAAATAATTGTCGATGCTGAAAATCCAAATCAAAAATTTATTGTGAATAAAAAGTTTATTCTGCAGAAGTAAGAGTTAAAACCTTATCCTTATAATTAATGATTGCTTTGTATTTTGCAAGCAAATCCCCACCCAAAATACCATCAATTAGTGGAAGTTTCAAAGATGAGTAAGATTGAATAACATGTTTCATGTCAAGAACAATAGCATTGTAATTTTTAACAATAATATCTCCCAATTCTAATTTTTTAAGTACTGTTACCTGACTTTCAAGTTTATTTGTTCCGATGCCGGTTGAAAGCTTTTCATTATCTTTAAAAACTTTATGATCTTTAGGAATAAATTTTTTGATTTTAGTATTGTCAAATACGGTTCGTGAGGCACCTGTATCAATTAACAGATTTGCCTTTTTACCGTTAATTTTCACTATAATCAATATATGGCATCCATCGTTTTCAATCGTTATTATTTCTATAGGGATATTTGTATTCAAAACAGTCATGCTCTTAAATGTGTCTTTATTAATAATTCAGAAACTTCGGGATTAACGATAATTTTGTCATACTTAATATCATTTTGTAATTGATTTAATTTTTAATTATTTTAGTGTAAAAATACAAAAATTGTGGTACTATGTATTATTGTGAGAAAATTATTTTTAATTGTAATTTTTTAAAAGTTTGGTTTCAAAGCATATTTATTATAAAATTCTTCAATTTGTTTCACTGCTTCTTCGGGTGTGTCAACCATTTTGAATATATTCATATCTTCCTGACTTATACTTTCTTCTTTAAGCAGTTTTTCATTAATCCAGTCAACCAATCCTTTCCAGTAATCTTTAACAACCAAAACGATGGGGAAATGGACAAGTTTCTGGGTTTGTATAAGTGTGATAGCTTCAAAGGTTTCATCAAGCGTTCCGAAGCCACCGGGCAAAACAATGTAACCCTGAGAATATTTCATAAACATAACTTTTCTTACAAAAAAATTATCAAACTCCAATAATTTATCAGGGTCAATAAAAATATTTGAGGTTTGTTCGTTAGGCAAATTAATGTTCAGACCAACGGACTTTCCTCCTGAAAAATGAGCACCTTTATTTGCAGCTTCCATGATCCCGGGTCCACCTCCGGTAATCACACCAAATCCTTTTTTTGTTAAAAGATAAGCAATTTCTTCAGCCATTTTGTAATACCGGCTTCCTGGTTTGGCTTTTGCCGAACCAAATATTGAAACGCAAGGACCTATTCTGGATAATTTTTCAAAACCTTCCACAAACTCGGCAATAACTTTAAATATCTGCCATGAGTCATAGGTTTTTATTTCATTCCAGTTTTTATCCTTGAATGCTTTTCTTATCTTGGCTTCTTCTTTTTTATTAATCATTTCTTCCATTTTCATTTTAATTTTAAATTTCAAAAGTAAACAGAATTTTTTAATTAATTTTTATTATTTTTGCCATCTATGTATAAACAATTATTTATAGCTTTTATTTTATTTATTCCTTTGATGATTCTGAGCCAGAACTCTGAAGGAGACAAATTTTTGTATTCAGAAAATGATTCAACTCAATATTTAAATTCAGATTACGACGCTGAAGAAATTGCTGCTTTTTTAAAAGAGAGAAAGCTTAAGTTTAGAGTTGAAGTCGGAACAAGCTTTGGCACAACATTCGGTTCGGGTAGTTATTTCGGGACTTATCTTGCTCCGCATTTAAGCTACAGTATTAGTCCAAGATTCAATTTGAATACCGGAGCAATTATTAACAATAATTTTGGCAGATATTCTTACAACCCTTTTTACAGCGATATGTCTGCTATACATGGCTCAGGATTTACACAAACATTTGTTTACCTTGAAGGAGCTTACCGGTTAAATGAAAAAGTAACTCTTACAGGTGCTGTATATAAGGAAATTAACCTGTTGAATGTTCCTGATCCTGCTGCACGGGAATTTAATTTTGACAGAAAAGGATTTATTTTTGGCATTGATTACAAACTCGGAGAAAATGTATTTATCAGGGGGCAGATTAATGTTTCAAACGGTGTAAACCCCTATTATCCTCAACCTTACTTCGGACCTTCGCATAACTTTCCTACATCACCAACATTACCACCACCATCGTTAAATACTATGGATTATCCATTTTGAAAATTTTATAACAAATCCGCTAAGCGCTTCAAAACGCTAAGCGGATTGTTTCATTTCGCCAACAAATATCATCTGCTAACCAAGCACTTTTCCAACTTCCTTGTAAACCGCTGGCAAAGCGCTTTATTAACTTTTCTGTAATACGATAAATTAGAACTTTGGTAGAAGAGGTGGAAGACGATGGAGGTCCTTCCTCCCTCGCCTCGTTTGAAACGAGGCGAGGTTGTCAGGATGACACTTGCGTATTTACAAACTTTTTACTTTATCATTAAGAAATTTTAATTGGGAATTGAATTTTACAATTAAGGCATCTTTCCTTTCTCTTCGCCAACCTTTAATTTCTTTTTCTCTTTTTATTGCAAGATCAATATTAGTAAAATGTTCGTAATAGATAAGATAATGACAATTGTACTTTTTGGTAAAGCCCTCAATTAAACCATTTTCATGTTCATAAACCCTT
>JAUWSB010000140.1 GCA_030610255.1 Bacteroidota bacterium | reverse complement strand
CCACCTCGCAGTTAATGCTAATGCAAGTACAATCATGGAAATTGATTTAAGCAATCCCGATTATTTTATGGCTTCGGAAAATGTTTTTCAGATGGCAAAAGACAGCGGCTGGTGGAAACCCGAACAAGGTCCTTTTAAATTTTGTTATGCTTATGCACCTGAAGGTCGTACTTCGTTAGCTGCCAGAAGAAGAGAATGGCGGGTATTTGACTTGGTTGCTCCGTCTTTAAAATTAAATCCAAATTCTGAAAACTATCCTTTCTCTGTAAAACCTGATAAACCGGTTACTCTGGAAATATTAGTCAGGATTTTTCAGGATTATTACGAGGATACTCCATTTAACATGATCAAAGATATTACAGTAAGTGATGAAAACGGAAAAACAATTATTTCGCCATTGGCTAATCCACAAATGCCTTATGATGAAAATAAGATTTTCAAGATTAACGGCGGCTGGGGCTGGAGAGGCGAAAGAAGTATTGCCCGCTGGTACACAATGTATGCTACCATTATTCAATGCCGTGATTGGCTGCCGGATGCTATCGGAGGGGTTGCATGGATTGCTATGGATAATGTGGCAACTTCCGTTTACATACCTGTTTACTGCTGTGTATCTGATATGCCTGTACCATATAAAACTCCTGGAAGAACGAATGGATATACACGCGAATCAGCATGGTGGGCTTTTAACAGGCAAGGAACTCTTGCATGTCAGCGCTGGGGTGATATGCGTTATGATGTTGAGAAAGTCTGGAAACCTATTCAACAACAATTATTCAACGACCAAAAAGGTGTTGAAGCCGAAGCATTACAATTATATCAGAAAAAACCAAAAAAAGCTATTGAATTTCTTACTAATTATTCAATTAACTGGGGTGATGAAGTTGTAAAAGAAGCCTGGAAATTAGGTGATTATATCTGGACAAAATATGATGAGAAGTTTTGATTAGTCTGTCTATAAATTAAGCATTAAGCGCTTTTTAAAAAATAACAAATTACAAGCACCAAAATATTTACCCTGTGAAATAATTTTTGCTTTGCAAAAATTACTTCGTATTTCACAGGGCAGGTAAATCTCAATGACCGAAATTTCAATATTCAAAGCTGTTTTGAACATCCATACGGACAAGTTTAGAAATTAGAAATCCATACGGACAAGTTTGGAAATTTATGTTATCCCATTTTTGTGCTGTTGATAAACGCATTCAACTTTGGACCAAGTTTTTCAATTACTATTTTGAACCTTTTTGTTCCACTTGTCAAAGTCGTACCAAACTAAATCCGACAATTTTTCCGATAGTTTGTAAACGTCTAATTCGTAAACTCTTTTCATTTTTATCTAATTTCTAATTTCCAATTTCAGCGTTTTGTGAACGCTTACTTAAAATATTAGAAATAATAGATTTTCCCATTTTCAACATCTTCTGCCTTTTGTAGAATAGAAACCGGAATGTAATTCTCAATTAGTTGTGCAATTCCGCAATCATAATCCAGTTTTTCAAAGTGTACTGTTATTGAGCTTTTACCGGCAACTAATAAGAAAGCCTTTCTAAGAATTTTTGCTTTTTTCTTTCACTTTCAATGACTTTCCCGTATTTTTTTGTTTTTTCATTATTTTGATTGAATTAGCGATAGATCTATAAAATTATTTATTTGAGATAGCTTATTATTCAAAACATTTCATAACAAAATATTTTAAAGTTTTTAATGTTGCCTTTTTATCTTCAATATGCCCCATGTGAGCAACATCACCTAAAATCAGCATTTCGGAATGTTTTGGCAAAATTGCCTGTGCCATAACTTTACCAATCGGCACTCTCGGATCCTGTTTGCCTGCAATAAATAATACGGGAATATCTGTTATTGACAAAAACTCCAGCTTGCCTTCCCTGTTCTTCATCCCTTCCATTGCTGCAATTATTCCTTTGGCGGTTGTCTTTCCTGCTTTTTCCTGAAGTTCTTCAATTTCATGTTTAAACAACTTAAGGTTTGAAGATGCAAACAAACCGGGTATAAACCGGTTAATAAAATTTTCTCTTTGTGATTTAATAATTTCTATTGACCTTTCGCGGTTTAATTTAACTTCCGGTGTGTCTGGCAGAGCTTGTGAATGAAATAAACAAATTCCTTTTAGCATCTCCTGAAATTTATCAGCAAAAACAAGAGTTATGTATCCACCCATTGAATGACCAGCCATGACACATTTTTTTATTTGAAGCGAATCCAAAACAAATTTCACAACCTCAGCCATCAATTCCATTAAGTGAACATCTTCAATACAATCTGATCTTCCAAAACCCGGTAAATCAATACTTATCACTCTGAAATCCTTTGTAAGTTCAGCAGAAAAATTTTTCCACATTTCCAATGACTCAAGAAATCCGTGTAATAAAACCAATACATTACCTTGTCCTGAATCACTGTAATTTATTTGCTTGTTTTTATATTTTATGGTTTTTGTCATAAGCTGTTTCTTATGTCGTAATATTGCAATTAAAAAATTTCTACATAAATAATTCAAAATTCATTAAAAAATTGTAATAAAGTTGTTTTTCCGGCTTGCCTGGCTTCAAGAATTGCTACTGCAAGAAAATGTTTAAGTGCCGAAACAATTTTTTTGCTAAAAATCTTATTTTAACCCTGAAATTTAATATTAATTTTCAGAAATTAACTCTGTTTATTATTTATTATAATTGATTTAGTTATTTTGGTCGCATGTTCGCCAAAAATAATACCTTGAAGATTTGGTAAACTCCTTTTTATCATTGTATCTGTATTTTTATAAATACCGACACCAAGGATACACTAATTTCTCTAAAATACAAAAATATCTGCAAAAAAATATACCTATAATAAAGAATGACTTCGCCCTTGTAATAAAAAGTTTATAAATCACCACCTGTCATCCTGATGATTGAAATGAATCCGCATGGACGACCGCAGGGAGGAAGGACCTCCATCGTACTTTGCTGTTGCCGGCAGATTGCTTCACTTGCGGGTTGCAGAGAAGTTAACAAAGAGCTATGAAAGCGAACTGCAAAAACGCAGGAGGTCTTTCGTCGCTTCGCTCCTCAAGATGACAGGTGCAGGAAATGAATAGCTGGTTAGCGGTTTCAAACCGCTAACCAGCTTGTCTATTTCAATCAATTTCTAATTTCCAATTTCTATTTCCAAACCGCTAACCAACCTGCCTATTTCCATTAATTTCCACTTATTTCAAATTATCCTCCCATTATCTCCTCTACTTCAGCAATTGTTTTGGGGATTGGTTTTCCAAGAACCCTGTGACCTGTTTCCGTTACCAGAACATCATCTTCAATACGGATGCCGCCAAAATCCAAATAAGTTTCAACCTTATCGTAATTAATAAATTCGGTGAACTTTCCTTCGGTTTTCCATTGAGCAAAAAGTTCAGGAATAAAATAAATACCGGGTTCAACAGTTAAGACAAAGCCGGGTTGGAGTTTTCTGCCCAGACGCAGAAATGCGGTACCAAACTGGTCGCTTCGTTTGGTGTTTTTGTTATAACCAACATAATTTTCACCTAAACCCTCCATATCGTGAACATCCATTCCCATCATGTGACCTAAACCGTGAGGCATAAACAATGCATGTGCTCCCTGTTTAACTGCTTCATTAATATCACCTTTCATCAAACCGAGTTCTTTTAAACCGCTTGTTATGGTTTTACATGCTAAAAGATGAATTTCCTTATAGGGAATACCCGGTTTAATTGCATCAATTGCTTTCATATTAGCAGCCAAAACAATTTCATAAATTTCTTTTTGTCTTTGATTGAATTTACCTCCAACAGGAACTGTTCTTGTAATATCGCTTGCATAGTGCATTGTTGTTTCGGCACCGGCATCTGTGATCATCATTCTGCCTTTTACAAGGGTGTTTCCATGATAATGATTGTGCAGGGTTTGTCCGTTAATACTTAAGATTATAGGGAAAGAAACAGGTCCGCCTTTTGCAAGAGAAATTCCCTCAATTGTACCTGCAATTTCGCGCTCTACAACTCCGGGCATAGCCATCTTCATTGCTGTAGTATGCATCTCGTAAGCAATGTCAACGGCTTTTTCAATTTCAGCTATTTCATACTTATCTTTAACAGATCTAAGTTTTACTATCGCTTTTATTAATTCTTCAGAAACATAATCTTTTACCCTATCGGTTGATAAACCCAGTAATTGATTCAGCAAAATCAAATGTTCGCCGCGATAAGGCGGAGAAAAATGAATTTTTCTGCCGGCTTTTATAGCTTCATTCAGAAATTCACCTAATTGGGAAAATGGTGCTGTGTTTTCAACCCCTACTTTAGCAGCCCTGTCTTTCATCAAAGGTTGTGGTCCCATCCAGATAATGTCACCCATATCAACATCATTGCCGAAAATGTAATCTTTATTATTATCAATATCCAAAACACCAGCAAGGTCAGGATGGTCTAATCCAAAGAAATAAAGGAAATTACTATCCTGCCTGAAATGATATGTGTTTGCAGGATAATTGAATGATGCTTCAGCATTGCCATGTATCAATACCAAACCAGATTTAACTTCTTTTTTTAACTTGTTTCTTCTTTCTGTATAAACTTCTTTTTTAAACATCTTAATTATATTTTAATTAATAAAAATTTGTTTCTAACCTATATGCAAACAAAAGTAAAAAATTCAGAAAAGATTTACAAATAATTTTCAAACTACTTATGCTGTTGATGAGAAAGAACAAAATTATATTATATCTAATTGTGATGATTTTATTTTAAAACCAATATCGCCTAAAAGTCTTATATCCAAAATAAATAAGTATTTTGATTAAACATTCAACACTCAACATTCAATATTCAACATTAATAATTAATGTTGAAATAAATATTTAATCGAATTTACAATGCCTAAAAAATCGCTGAGTATTCGGGACTGAAATAAAAGTTTGTTTAAAAAACAAAGTTTTATATGATAATAGTATAAAGAGAGCCTCTCACCGGGCTCGAACCGGCGACCTGTTCATTACGAGTGAACCGCTCTACCAACTGAGCTAAAGAGGCATTTGGAATCTTTCAAGCTTGAATATATACTAAATAATTAATATTATATTAGTCGGGATGATAGGATTTGAACCTACGACCCCTTCGTCCCGAACGAAGTGCGCTACCGGACTGCGCCACATCCCGAAATAAAAAAATTAACATTTAACATGATACATCTGACATAGCATTAGTCTCCCCGGAGGGATTCGAACCCGCGACCCGCTGATTAAGAGTCAGCTGCTCTGCCAACTGAGCTACGGAGAGAATTAGAGGCTGTTTAAAAATTATCCATTACGTTTATTATGCGTCTTTTTTTGCAAAAGTAATAAATTTTAAATATCCTATTGAAACATTCCATTTCTCTATTGGGAAAAATAGTAAACAGTTGAAATTATGCCCATCCGGGGATATTATTGAAATGTGCCGAAGGCACTCCTTCGGAGGAATGTTTAGTAAAATTTAAAAAAACTGATTATCTTTGTAAAATAAAATGTTAAAATATTAAATGTCAGAAAGTAAAAAACATATTGATTCTGCTTTAAAAGTCAATAAAGGTATTGAACAACCCGATTCAATTAATGTAGATGCTGTGAAAAAATTTAAGCTGGCTAAGAAAAAATCCATGAAACTTAGTGAATTTTGTAATGGTATAAGGTCAGGCAACAGGATGATATTGAGTAAAGCAATCACACTTGTTGAAAGTTCTTTGCCGGAACATCAAAAATTAGCACAGCAAATAATTGAGAATTGTTTACCTTATGCCGGTAATTCAATTCGTATAGGCATTACCGGTGTCCCTGGAGTTGGCAAAAGCACCTTTATTGAAGCTTTGGGAATGTATCTTATAGACCTGCAAAAAAAAGTTGCAGTACTTGCTATTGACCCAAGCAGTCAAAGAAGCAAAGGAAGTATTCTGGGTGATAAGACACGTATGGAAGAACTGGCTGCAGATGAAAGTGCATTTATCCGTCCTTCTGCTGCAGCAGGTTCGCTTGGTGGAGTGGCAAGGAAGACAAAAGAAACTATCATTCTTTGTGAAGCAGCCGGTTATGACACTATTTTTGTTGAAACAGTTGGAGTCGGTCAGTCGGAAACTGCTGTTCATTCAATGGTTGATTTTTTTCTATTACTTATGCTTCCCGGTGCCGGTGATGAACTTCAGGGTATTAAAAGAGGAATAATGGAAATGGCTGATATTATCGTGATAAATAAAGCTGATGGCGATAATTTATCAAAAGCTAAATTAGCTCGATCGCAATATAAAAATGTTTTACACTTATTTCAATCAAATGAATCCGGCTGGAGTCCTGTGGTTGAAACCTATTCGGCTGTATCAAAAGTCGGGATTGAAAAAATCTGGAATGTAATTACCGAATACCGGAAACTTACTAAATACAACGGATATTTCCAAAAGAATCGTCAAAATCAGGCAGTTCAAATAATGATCAGTACAATTAACCAAAAATTGAAGGATAATTTCTATTTTAATGAAGAAATAAAAAAATTAATTCCTGTATTTGAAAAGGAACTTCTGTCTGATAAAATCAGTTCGTATGTGGCAGCTCAGAAATTATTGGAAATTTATTTTAAGAAAAT
>JAUWSB010000039.1 GCA_030610255.1 Bacteroidota bacterium | reverse complement strand
TTTTCAATTATTTTCTCTTTTTCCTGCAAAGTTGGGATTTCCTTTTTTAAGGCAATATTATAATATTCTATTGCTTTATCATTTTGTTTTGATTTTTTATAATAGTCACCTAACAGCGAGTATGTCATGAAAAATTCAGGGTTTGTTGAAATGTAATTTTTGTCAGGGAATACAATTTTTTCATTATCATCTATTGAACTTTGAATAAGCTTACTTATTTCTTTAAATTTAATGAAATTTTGATAATCCTGTGAATATAAGAATGAATCAGCAGGGATGGTCAATGTGGTTTCATATATCTCTATATTTTTTCTTAAAGCAACGAAATCATTGAAAATTTTATCCATATTATAACAAACATACTCGCCTAACTGGAATGGTCTAACAGAAATCCACGCCAACTTTTTTGCCAGCTCAAAAATTACCGAATGATGAGCAATGAGTTGATTAATTGCCTTTTCGTTGCCCATACCGATATTCCTATCATTTAATCCTTTTTGGTCTCTTAGAATTTCGGCTGTGTTATTTACTGTTATTTGCGGGTATTTATCAATCAATTACTTTACTCTTTTATATCTGTATATTGATGAGCTTTCTTCAATATTTTTCAAATTAAGTGAATCATTAGCAAAAACATCACTCTGAAAATGGTTTGAGCAAATAATATAATTTTCATCTGATTCAAACAATCCCAATCTTTGAGGTGTTTTTTCAATAATTGCAGTTTTATTATCTTCTGCTGAGCCGATCATTAATGATTCCGAAACAAAGATTTCACGTTTTTTTGCAATAGCATAAGCTTCATTAATATTGGATGCATACTGTAATATTTCCCTTGCAAGGATCGAAATCGGTGTTTTTGCTTCCAAAGGCATTTCCGATTTTGCAGCATTTATAGTTACTGTAAGTCCTTTTTCATTCATGCCCGAAACTGCCCCGATCATTCCTGCCCAGGTTACCATCATAAACTTATATCCATTATCTGGATTCACAAACATTATTATCTTATTTTTTGCGAACTTATCACCAACATAAAAATCAAAATTTCTTCCTACTATTAATGAACTGTCTTTAGTTTTGTTACCCCATGCAGAGAAAGAAGTACATCCTGCCATATTCATATCCTTTAAAGCATGACCGATATCATGAGCCGCATGGTAATCCAAAATTCGGTGATAATTTGGGGCGATATAAGAAAATTTATCTGAAGCCGAAAATGACACTCCGTATATCTCAAGCAAATATTCATCGGTAATATAATTATCAATATTCCTGTTGAACCAAGCAACAAAATATTTCAAAAAATTCAGATAAAATTTTGAAGGAATCATTTTATTAATTTGCTCAACAAATGCCTCTTCCTGTATCTCAATCAATTCTTTTGTTAGTTTTCCGTTGATAACTCCCCGCTCAAAAGCATCACCTTCAATATATAATTCCCATAAACCTGTATTACTTTTTTTTATCCAACTATTACCGCAAACATAAAAATTTTCATTAATTTTAATTCTTTCCAAATCCAACACACTTAAATTATTTGGTTCGGGAGGGGTAATTGTAACTGCTATTTTGAAATATATTAAGAAAGCAATAATTAAAGCAACAACTATAATTGCAAACCATACTAAGACTTTTTTAAGCTTCCTGTTTTTTTTATGATGCATCATTGATTTTTCTTACTAAATAATTTAATCCTAAAAATTCGGCACAGGTCAGGAGTGAACCTATGGTTACGCCGAGAATCCCGTGCAAGCCAATATTTTGACCGGTTAGAAACAAATTTGGAATTCTTGTCCTTTGGGAAATAAATGTTGCTAATGGGATAGTATAATCTTTTAATATTCCATAAGGCGAACCATTGATAGTTCCTGTATAATCTCTATATGTCAAAGGTGTTGAAGTATAATATGCTTTAATTTTTCCTTTTAATCCGGGAAACCGTTTTTCTAGTTTATTAATAAATTTTTGCGCCTTATACTCCTTGAATTCTATATAATCATCCCCTCGCTTTTCAACTGTGGTATTTTCCCATTTTTTCAGTTCACTATATTTCATATAGGTCATTGCAATCATACAATCGGCATACACATCCGATTTTGAATTTGCAGGTGTATAACACATATAACCATCAGGCCATTTATTTTTTAAATAAGATTCTGTATCTGAATAAGTATCTGTTCCCCAAACATTATTTTCATTGTAATGATAAATATTATAATTCAAATATTTAAATGTATTTTCTTTAAAAACAATATAAACTGAAAAAAATGAAATTGTATTTTCAAGACTATTAATACGATTTCTATAACTTTTTCTGATTAAGCCGGTATCAAGCATTTCAAGAGTTTTAACCGGATGAATATCCGAAATAAAATATTTAGCTTCAATAAGTTCGGAATCGGATAACTTAGCAAAGTTTATAGTTTTATTATTAGCATCAGTAATAAATTTTTTTACTTCGCATTTTTTTAAAATAGTACCGCCATTAGCAGTTATGGAATCAGAAAGGAATTCAGCAATTTGAGCCCCTCCATCAATAAGTCTCCACGAACTTTCAATAAGAGAATTATTAATGATTGCATGACAATATAACGGGGTCTTATCTTTTTCTCCTGCATATAATGAATTTAATCCTGAGAGTACATTTTGAAGTCTCTCGTTCCGTGTAATTGATTTGATATAATCAAAGGCACCAACTGTTATGTATTCATTATCAATAATATTATGTATATTAATTTCTCTAAGATTGTATAAATTCAATGAATTGGTTATTTCTTTAAGTTTATCGGAATATTTAATTAAGGTCTCTTTTTCATCAGGAAAGTTTTGCAATAGTGTATTTATGAAATTATCATATCCTTGCGCATATTTATATTCTGTTCCTGCAATGCTTATAATGTCGAAAGCATCCTCATTGAGTTTTTTCAATTTAATTTTATTGATCAAATCAAAGTATTTGAAAAAACGATAAAGGATTTGTCCTTTTTCCAGGCTGCCGACATAGTGCATGCCTGTGTCAAAAATACAACCATTACGGACGAAGGTCTGGAGACATCCTCCTATTTGACGGTTTTTTTCAAGGATACAAACATTATAGCCCTCCTTGCTCAGAATATATCCGCAAAGCAAACCACCTAATCCGCTTCCTACTATTACAACATCGTATTTTGGCATAGTGTTACTTTATTTATTAAATATTCCAGTCCTACCAATTCCCCACAAGTCATAACCGAACTTATTGTTACACCAAGTATTCCGTGAAGGTTTAAATTTTGACCCGTAAAAAACAGGTTTGGAATTTTTGTCTTTGGTAATATTATTGATTTAAAAGGATCATTATAGTCCTTTAAAATACCATAAGATGAGCCATCGACTGTTCCGGTATAATCACGATAAGTTAAAGGTGTTGATATATAATATGATTTAATTTTATTTCTGATATCAGGAAACTTCTTTTCAACCAAATCCAATAATTTCTCTGCCTTTCTTTTTTTAAAATCAAGATAATCGTTTCCTCGCTTTTCAACAGTTGTGTTTTCCCAATTTTTTAGTTCATTATATTTCATATAAGTTATAACAATAGCACCATCAGCATATATATCCGATTTTGATGTTGCAGGTGTGTAGAACATAAAAAACTCAGGCCATTTTTTTTCTGAATAATCAGTAGTCCAAACAGTATCACCTTTGTAATAATAATGATTAAAATTCATATATTTAAAACAATCCTTTTTAAATACAACATACAAAGTAAACATTCCTATCGTATTTTCAAGCATGTTTATACGCTTTCTGTATGCTTTTTTTATATGATGTTCATCAATCATTTGTAAAGTTTTGGCAGGATGAACATTTGAAATAAAATGTTTTGCTTCAATACGTTCGGAATTTGATAGTTCAATATATTTTATGTTATTATTCTTAAAAATAAATTTATTTGCTTCATGTTTTTTAAGAACAACTCCTCCATTTTCAGTAATAGAGTCAGCGAGTAATTTTGCAAGCTGGAAGCTACCGTCAATAAGTCGCCATGCACTGTTTATAAACGAGTAATTTATAAGAGCATGAATATACAAAGGTGTTTTATCTATAACCCCGGCATATAAAGAATTTGTCCCTGCTAAAACATTTTGTAGTTTTTTATCTGATGTAATTGAATTGATAAACCCGTAAGCGCTTTCATTAAATAGTTTACTGTCAATAATATTAGGTTGTTTTTTACTAAGATTGAATAATGGGAAATAATCGCTTATAGTTTTTAATTTATCAATATATTTATTTAATGCATCTTTTTCATTTGGAAAATTTTGTAGTAGGGTATTTTTAAAATTTTCGTGCCCCTGTGCGTGTTTATATTCCTTGCCTTCAAAGGTAACAATATCAAATCCGTTAATATCCAATCTTTTGAGCTTCAGCTTATCCAAAATACCGAAATACTTAAAATAGCGATTAAGGATTTGTCCTTCATCTAGTCCCTCGGTATAATTCAGTCCTGTATTAAAGATTACGTTGTCTCGTTTAAAAGTTTGAAGACAACCCCCGATTTGCCTGTTTTTTTCAATAATACAAACATTATAGCCTTCTTTGCTTAAGATGTTTCCACAAAGCAATCCTCCAAGTCCACTTCCTATTATTACAATGTCATATTTTGGCATTTGGCAAATATTTAAATTCTACAATATAAATCAGGTTCGAAGTAAATTTAGTATTATCAATAATTTGTACATCCATGTTATATTTCGAAACAAAATCAGTAATTTTATTTCCCCCGATAAAGAAAAGTTTTTTATAGCCCATTTTATTAAATCCCGAACGTGTTGAAAATAATTCGGTGAGTTTTGTAACAATAGTTCCTTTTTTAATATTAGCATCTGCATCTCTGATTATTATTTTTCCATTATCATTTAACTTAGCAATACATTTGCGAATAGTTTCAAGTTGGTTTTCTTCAGGCATATAATGCAATACATCATTTAAGATAAATACATCGCTATAAGGTAATTTATAGTCATTAATATCGGTATGAATAAAATTAAGATTTGGGATATCCTGTGAAATATTTCTTGCAACATCAATTTTGTAATTATCATAATCAATACCTGTGATTTTTCTTTGATCTGAAACCAAATTTAAAATATGTGGCAAAAAACCGTATCCACAACCAATATCTACAATACTTGCTTTAAACGGAATAAGTTGATTAAATAATGTATAATTTTTTTCTAATTTCAATTTTATCTTTAAATACCATTCTAAAATCGGTCCTTTATAAATATATTGCTTAATTAATCTTTCCCTGAAATAAGCTGGTGTTTCATCTTCAAGTTTCAGCTTGTCATATTCTTTACGATAGAACTTAGCCATTGATTTTGCCTGTAAAAGATATGTGTTGCCATATTTTCCGTCATTTAAATTTATTCTGTCAAATATCTTAACAGTAATACAACCGTTGCGTAAAAAAAACTCGCCTTTTGTAAGACAATTGCCAGATCCACGGATTATAACTGATAAAATTTCTAAATTTAATTTATCAGCCAGATAAAATGCGCCTTTATGAAAACGTTTGATTTTACTTGTTACTGACCTGCTTCCCTCAGGAAAAACCAAAATAGAATAACCGTTTTTAACCTTATCTTCAAGAAGTTTTACACTTTTCTCATATCCTTCCGTAACAGGATAATAATCAGCATATCTTACAACTAATCCGTAAAATTTGCTATTCCAAACCCAATCATTTGTTAAAACAATTATTTTGGGATGTAGCATTAATAGTAAAACCAGATCCAAATGCGATTGATGATTGGAAATTATTATGGCAGGTTTTTTAAATGATGAAGAATTATAATTGATAAAATTTTTTCTGATTGTAACATTAATATAAACAACAAATCTGCTAAACAACATAATCAAATAATTCACTATTAGCTTCTTATTTTTCTTTTGCAAAGGAAGAATATATAATACAGGCAATAATACCATCATAATTAAACATCCCAAAAGAAAAACAATTAATGTGAAGATGGATATAAAAAAATTATAAAACGTTACAGGCACGAACCTTTTTTGTCCTTTATTCAATATTAAGAACCTGAATAATAAAGGTTGAATAGTGTATGATATTAAAACAACCGATAAAATGCCGATTATTGAAACCAAAGCAATAGATTTTAATGCCGGATGACTTGCAAATATCAATACTCCTATGCCTGTTATGGTTGTTATTGCCGAAAGTAAAATTGATGTTTTATATGAATTCAGATTCTTAATTCCAGTCTTATATTCCTGTAACATCCCGCGCATAATAAAAATACTGTAATCAATACCCAAACCGAAGATGAGAGTAGAAATAATAATATTGAAAATATTGAATTTAATGCCGAATATTCCCATTATGCCTAATGTCCAGAGCCAGCTAAGTGTTATCGGGATAAAAGTTATAAGTCCTAATTCTATCCTGCCGAATGAAAATATCAGAATGAACAATACTATCAGTAACGACAGCTTGACCAGCAAGCTAAAGTCTTTTCTCAGAATATCAATAAATTTAGAAAATAAATATGCTTTATCAAGTATTATCAAATCGCTTTCATCGGTAAAAGCATCATAAACTTGCTGCTTATTTTTTTTATCTACTTTTATTAATGTAATAACAGAGGTCAATTCATCAGTTTCAGTTATATAATCGTTAAAAAATAATTCTTTTATTTTATTGGATATATTTTTCTCTAAGGGTAGATATTGTTTGTCAAGAAGATTGTAAAACTTTTCAAATGCATCTTCCTTAAATTTGTATTGGTTTCCTGATATGATCAATTGCTGCTTAAGCTTTTGCTTTTTATCTTTACTCCAGTATTGGTTCCACGATTTTATTCTCTCCTGTTGTAATGAGTCGGATATTAAAAACATGCTAACCGAAGTATATTTTTTAATAAGTTTTTGATTTACAAGGTTTTTTATTTTTTTTTGGAATTTTTCATTATTTATTAATGCCTGATTCAAATCTTTGCCTGTACAAGCCAAATACACTGACCGTAGCTTATAGTTGTTTATCTTATCGAGGTTTTCTTCAGCCCGGGCCAATTTATCAGATACATAGCTCATTTTTTCCATATCACTTTCAAAACCTACGTATTTTGAAGTAAACAGAAAAACAATTGAGAGAATTACAATAATTGAAATAAGGATATAATTTTTATCAAACCTGTATGAGGTAAATTTTTCTAAAATAGTTTTGTTTTTAAAATCATTACCCTGTTTCTTTTTATATTTCGGGGTTTTCAATAAATGTGGCAAAACAATTAAAGAAAAAAGTGCAGCAGTAATCACACTTAATGCTGCAAAAAGTCCTAATTCGTGCAGAGTTTCGGAACTGACAAACATAAGGCACATAAAAGCAGAGGCAGTTGTTATGCTGCTCATAACAATCGGCAGGGAAACATCCTTAATCGTTCCTGTAACCGATCTTTTTTGCCGGAAATGAGTGAAAATATGCAAGGAATAATCAACTGTAATTCCTAATAAAACCGCTCCAATACTTAATGCAATGAGAGATATTTGGGATTTTATTAAAAACAAAAGAGCCAAAGCAACACTCCCTCCGAATATTGCCGGAAGAAAGATAAATACAAAAACGCTCACCCTCCTGAAGAATAAGCTGATAAGAAGCATTAAAATAATTAATGCAATCGTAACTGTTAGTATTATATCTTTTTTTATTATTTCGGCATTTCCTACTGAAACAGCCACTGCACCGAAATATTCCGCCCTGACAGTATTACCGGTACTGCTTGCTATATTTTTTATTGCTTTATCAAGCCCCTCCAAAAAGACCGTATTTTTTGAAGTTTCATTTACAGGATTTGATGTGGTTATGAATAACAGTAAATTTCTTTTATCACGTGTTAATATGTATCCGTTATAAATTTCATAATTATCATCAAATTGAAGCGATTGCAATTTTTTTAAAGCTATTGCATTAATGCCGACAGGATCGTTGATTATGAATTTTTTTAGGGCAAAACCTGCTGGTGATATTAATGTTTTATAGTTCTTTTTAAATGAAGTGCTGACTGCTTGTTCTGTGATCAATGAATCAATTTTCTCATAATCATTTATATCTAAAAAAACAGGTAGGTTTTCATATATAATTGAATAAACTTCATTCATCAGGTTTTCTGATATTTTATAACGGATTTCTTTTATGAAGGATGAGAAAAATTCGTTTTGTAAAGTATCTGTTAGTTCATTAGTGAAAGCAATTAATTTTTCGGGTGCAGGCGCTGCATTTGTGTCGGATAAAAAAACATTAATTATCAATTTATCGGAGAATGCCGAATTTTGAGTAATTAAGTTTATGCTACCGGCATTTTTGTCAACAGGCAACATTTTTGAAATATCCTCCTCAAATGTAATTTTTGATGAAAAATAAACGGCAAGTATAACAACAGCCATTATTACGGAAATAAAAAATATCCGATGGCTTTTAAAAAATTTATATAGTAAAACAAATAGTTGTGACATTAAATCATAAATTTTTGTACTATAATTTCAATAACAATATTGGATATACAATGAGTAAATCCTATTTCAATTTACATTGTGATTTTTCAGGCTGAGGCTGAGGCTAAGGTTTTAAAGATTATAATATTTATATTTCACCTTTAGTATTTAGATATAATTACACTTTTTAAAAATCTATATTTTCATTTTTCCTCAGCCTTAGCCTTAGCCTCAGCCTTTTTTTTATTAATTTACAAAGCTATGTTCTAATATTAATTTATTCGTTTTTTCCGAAATAATTTTAAAAAAATAAAAGTAAAAAGTCCGAAGCATAATGATGAAATTATTCCGAAAAAAATACTACCGACAATATATTGTATTAAATTATCTTTAACAAACTCAAGAGTAATTCCCGAAAATTCAATATTGTTGCCACCTGGATTATTTAAAATTAAACCTCCGGTAATATAGCTCAAATATAAAATTAAAGGTATCATTGGCGGAATGCTTATGTTGGCAGCTACAATTACGATTAATTTATTAAGCTTAAATATAAAAGCCAGCATTATTGCGATTATTAACTGGTAACCCCACACAGGTGCAATTCCCATAAAAACACCTAACATTACCGATAAAACTATCTTAATATTTGAATCTTTGGTGTATAATAAATTTTTATTAATAAACTCTTTAACCGAACGTTTATTCAAATGTTTTAAGAACGCAAAAGGTTTTACATATAAAATCGCAATAAAGACTAAAATGGAATTTAATATACTTACTCTGATAAAATCGCGGATTGGACGAAAATGAGAAATCCGTTTTTCTTTTGAAGCATAAAACACATTTATAGGAACTGAAGTAATTTTTACACTTTTCCATGCAGCTCTGACTAAAACCTCAATTTCAAACTCAAATTTTTTAGTAAAAAATCTAATATTTTCTATTAGTTTTAAGGGATAAAGGCGGTAACCGGATTGAGTGTCCGGCAATTTAATTCCTGTTTCAAATCTGAACCAGAAATTTGAAAATTTATGTCCGAAGCTGCTTTTACCAGGAATATTTTCTTTGTTCATATTCCTTGCTCCAACAATTATTGCTTCGGGTTCGGTTTCTAATTTATCAATAAATGCTGGTATGTCATCAGGGGAATGTTGTCCGTCGGAGTCAATGGTTATTGCATATTCAAATCCTTTTTCAAGTGCCGATTCAAATCCTTTTCTTAAAGCATAACCTTTGCCTTTGTTATCAGGATAACTTAAAATATGCAGATTTTTGTATTTCTTTAAAATACTTTCAGTTTCATCGGTTGAGCCATCATTAACAATAATTATATTATCAGAAAATTTTAAAACTCCTGTAATAACATTATCAAGTGTTTTACAGTTGTTATAAGTAGGGATTATAACACAGCAATTTTTATATTCAAGTTTATTTATATACACAACTGTTAAATTTGTTATAATTAATAGTACAGTTTAAGGACGTATAAAATATGGAATATCCATACGGACTCTTTTTAGTCGTTGGAATAATGGAATATTGCAAATCCCCATCATTCCATTCACGAATCACTTCGCTTATCGGGATTTTGTTACCGCTCAACATTCCAATTTATTCCTGAATTTCCCTTTAAATTTAAAGAAAATCTTTTCTTCAAACGAAATTAAAGCACTTACCCGAAAAATATCATTTTCCTGTTTAATATTATAATCTATGTTAAGAATTCTATTAATCTCAGGCTTTATTACCGATATAAACTTAATGTTACTGCCTTCGTATAAATGTAAATTCTTTTTTAATAACTTTGATAAAATCTCTTTCACTATCTGGATCATACATACACCCGGAACCACAGGGTTGCCGGGGAAATGCCCTTTGAAAATCTTATGCCTGTCATTCAATTCAATCGTAACTTTAAATGAGCTTGGATTATCATTTGAATAATCAGTTTCAATAATTTTTAAAAAATCACCTAATAACATTTTAGCTTTCAATTAATTTCAGTTGAATATTTAATTTGATACCCGGATGTACAATATTTATCTTGTTTGGGAAACCGTCCTTATAATCATTTAACTCAATTATTACTTTTCTGAAAATGCCTGATGAGTTCTCAATTTTTATCAAATTGCCTGTTTCCTTGTCAATAAAATAGTAATTGCTTTGACCGTTCTTCTTTAATTTATATACTTTATTTTTACTTTTTTTATCTTCAAATATCTTTACTTTCTCATCAACCAAATTATTCATTAAAAGCAATTTTATATCTTTTTCCAGAGTTTTAAGGATTACTTTTTTGTTAAACATTTCAAGGCAATAATGTACATTAAAATCATTATTAATAAATTCAAATTCAAATATTTTTATTCCTATTTCAGTAACAAAAACTATTCTTATGGTATTATTTTCAATTGATTTGATAAAAAGCAGACCGCTGAAATATTTATTATAAAGTTGTATTCGGGCTTTAAATAAAACTTTATTAAAACCATCATTAAAAACCGATTTTAATTCACCGGAATTTAATTGCCTTTTTTCAATCCTTTGCAAATTACCATGAAATGATATTGAACAACTGCTAAGCAGCAATATTATAATTAGACTTTTTATTAGATTTTTATAAATCATTGAATGTTTTATCAGGTATTTCTTCATTAAGTTTTTTATTTAAAAATTCAATTTTTGTATAATCGCCTGAAAGTTCAATCATTTCCAATTTTGAAACAGAAAGATCTTTCTTGTCAAAATAAATATCAATATTGCTTAAAAACTCCTTCATTTTATCAGAATACGGGGTTAATTTTACGTAATAAAAATTATCATTTTCATAGTATTCAATTTTATAATCCTTGTCATTATTCAATATTTCGCCCTGTACACAACCTGTAATAATTTTATTTATCTCATTAAAAATCTTATTTGACCCCATATCATATTTACTTTCTTTGTCTTCGTCCTTAATAAAAATTTTATCATCATTAATAATTATCAGGTAATCAAATGGCTCGGTATATTGCCATCGTATTTTATTTTCCTTTTTGAAATAGAAAAGCCCCTTGCTAATGATTTTTTCGGATAAAAAGCTAAGGTTTTTTTCCTGTATAAAATCGCTTTTAATAGTGTTGGTTTTTCTTGACATTTCAGCAAGATTTGATTTAAAGAGCGAAATATCTTCAATGGCTTTATATGATGACTGTGAAAAAGATGAAAAGCAATAAAAAGATAAAACGGATAATGTGAAAAATAATTTACTGTTGATTTTCATAAGCATATAAGTTTATCAAGCCTAACAAATTTATAGTTATTTGATAAAGCATATTTAATGAAATTTCTTAAAACATTTATTATTTCAGGATTAATATCGTGGAACAAAATAATATCGCCTGATTTAAGTTTTTTTGTAACTCTTGATAAAATTTTCGCAGGGTCTTTATATTTTGTATCAAAAGACCTTAAACTCCATCCGATAACAGTATAATTCATTTTGTTAACTGCTTTTTTTAATGCAGGATTAGTAACACCATAAGGCGGACGAAAGTATGTGACTTTTTTCCCAATAGTTTGAAAAATTATATCTTCGGTTTTAATAAGCTCTTCTGTCATTTTTTTTGATGAAAAAAAATCAAAGTAGTTGGAATGTGAAAAAGAGTGATTCCCGATAATATGCCCTTCATTATCAATTTGCTTTAAAATGCTTTTATTATTAATAATATTGTTTCCGATACAAAAAAAAGCTGCTTTAACATCAAACTCTTTCAACACATCAAGTATTAGTGGAGTAATTTCCTTAACAGGTCCATCATCAAATGTAATAGCTATCTCGTTGTTATTATTAGTTTTAGAGCAAATCGTTTTTATATAGAAATTAGAATTTATAAAAACAGAACCGTAAATTAATAATAATAAATATTCAACTAATAATAAAATAAAGAATATGATATTTACAAATATAAAACATCTCAATATACATAATGCCAGAAATAATATAATAAATAAAATATTTGTTGTTTTAATATTTAGCATTCTGTTACGAGAATTAAGGAATGATCTATATTTTTATAATGATTATAAATTAATATATTTTTTACCGGTTTATCAGGTTGTTTGTTAAGTTTAATTATTTCAGGGATAAATTGGTTTTTTAAAATTTTAGCACTGAGCCACAAAACAAATGATGTTGATGTATGGTATTCTCCACACAGATGTTTGTAATATGCGATTGTATTATTTTTAAAATAGTCTTTCATAAGTTGATAATATATATCATCATATTTTGTATCACCGTTTAATCCGAGAATTATCAGATCAATATTATTAATATTTATTTCAGCATTTTTTAAAAATTCAGTAATATTATCTTCAACAGTTTTATAATTATCGGGTTTATAAAATGTGGATACTGAAGAAATTTTAGCATAATTCTGAGCATTCTTTTCTTTTGATAGTACGAAAAATGCTGCTCCTTCTCCTGCAATACTGCCTCGTGATTTATGCTCTAAAAGTTTTAAATTGTTGATTGCTTTATTTTTCCAGCGCCCTAAACGTTTTGTAATAAGAAAAGAGTTGTGAGTTATTTCGTCGGCACCACCTGTTAAAACATTATTTGCAGAATTTTCCTTTAATAACATCATGCTATCCAACAAAGCACTTTCAAAAGATATTCCGCGATGTACATAAGTATTATTATAATTATGGCATTTAAGCATAATTGCAATTTGAGAACTTATAGTATTATGTGTTGATTGAATGAAAGGAGTAGGGGGGAGGAGTTCTTCATTGCTCGTAATCATTGATGATAGGAACTTTTCGGTATCTTCAATGCAACCCAAACCGGTACCTGTAATTATTGCATCGGGAATATCAATATTAGCATCATCAAGGGAAGTTTTAGCAGCATATATTCCCATTTTGATTATCCTGCTCATTCTTCGCAATAACATGGGCTTAATATACTTTTTATAGTTGGGCTCAATACATTTAAGATACTCATCCTGATACTCTGCTATCTCCTCCAAAAAAATTTCATTATTAAATGTATTTTGCGGTGAGATATTTCCGATGCCTTTTATATAGATTTCCATGGTAAATCAGCTATACTTAAAACGGGATAAATTATTGCATTTTTTAGTCCCGTCCATACGGATTCCTTGCAGTCTTAGGGACTTAATGTTTATAGAAAAAATAATCACAATAGAGTATAAGTCCCGTTAGGGACGATATATTATTGAATGTCTTTTAAAATATACCGCTCATCATAATCAACATTAAATATATTTGTGTATATGTATTAGCCATGTTCTTTTTATATTACGTCCCTATGGGACTTTGTTATGGGTGTATTTCATTTTCTATAAATATATAGTCCCTAACGGGACAATGACTACCAAAAAGAAACAAATCAAAATGTACAAAACTTGTCCGTCCATACGGATTTCTTTCAGTCATGTGGATTTACCCCGTTTGATTTATAAATAGTATTTTTTTATAAAACAACTGTTACGGTACCTCCACCGTATTCAAAATTTCATTAATAATTTCTTCAGTTGTAATATTTTCAGCTTCTGCCTCATAAGTCAAACCGATCCTGTGGCGTATAACATCATTTGCTACAGCTCTCACATCTTCTGGGATAACATATCCTCTTCGTTTGAGGAAGGCATAAGCTTTTGCTCCCAGTGCAAGATAAATACTGGCACGAGGAGAAGCTCCGTAATATATCAATCCATCAAATTTCTTGAGTTTATATTCTGCAGGGTAACGCGATGAAAATACAATATCGGTGATGTAATTTTCAATCTTTTCATCCAAATAAACATCTCTTACAACTTTTCGTGCATTTAAAATATCAGAAGTTTTTAAGATAGTATTAGTTGAAGGAAATGTACTTGTAATATTTTCCCTCATGATCAATTTTTCTTCATCCTTATCGGGATAACTGATAATCACCTTTAGCATAAACCTGTCAACCTGTGCTTCGGGCAAAGGGTAAGTACCTTCCTGTTCAATAGGATTTTGTGTTGCCAGTACTAAAAACGGCTCTTCCAGCGGATAGGTTGTATCGCCGATAGTAATTTGGCGTTCCTGCATTGCTTCCAGTAATGCACTCTGTACTTTAGCCGGCGACCTGTTGATTTCATCAGCAAGAATAAAATTCGCAAAAATTGGTCCTTTGCGAACCACAAATTCTTCTTTTTTCTGGCTGTATATCAATGTTCCGATCAAGTCGGCAGGCCACAGGTCTGGAGTAAATTGAATACGGCTGAATTTCGCATCAATGGTTTTTGCCAATGAAGTTACTGCCAATGTTTTGGCTAATCCCGGCACACCTTCCAGCAGAATATGACCGTTTGAAAGCAATCCAATCAAAAGACGTTCTATCATGTGCTTCTGACCAATAATTACTTTGTGCATTTCCATGTTTATCATATCAACAAATGCACTTTCTTTTTTTATTCGTTCGTTTAATTCTTTAATATTTGTTTCCATTTTGATATTTAATGTTTGACGTTTGATGTTTGACGTTTTTATATTATTTTTTG
>JAUWSB010000063.1 GCA_030610255.1 Bacteroidota bacterium | reverse complement strand
AATACTGATTAGTCACGATTATTTAAATTTATTCAGAATAACAATAATGTTTCAAAAATAGCTATTTTTTTAAAAAAATTTACATATCATCATCAGAATTTAAAATTTAACAGAAAATTTCTTATTTTTGCATGAACATAAAGTTATTAAAATATTTTTAATAAACGAAAGAAAGGAAAAATAAAAATGGATGATATTTTTTTAAAGTACATGGATAACAGATTTAAAGAAAAAGATCATCATTTATTAAAAAAAGAGATAACTGAAAGTATAAATCATGGTCCTGTGATAACTATCTCACGGGAATCAGGATGTTCTGCAAATAAAATTGCTGAAATGCTTGCCTCTTCAATAAATGAAAATTATTGTTTTAATTCTGATGATAAATGGAATTGGATAAACAGGGCTATAATTGCTGAATCAGCCAAAGAGCTTGATCTTCCACCACATAAGATCAAATATATTTTTGACTCTGAAAAAAAGGGCATAATAGATGATGTTATTTCTGCCCTTGCATCAAGATATTACAAGAGCGACATGCAGATCAAAAAAACAATTTTCAAGCTTATTGAATTATACGCTATCAAAGGAAATATTATTATTGTAGGACGTGGAGGAGTTTCTCTTACAAATCATATTAAAAAATCATTACATATAAAATTACTGGCACCACTTAATTGGCGAATTAATAAAATTAGTGAAAAACACAAGATTTCTTTTGATATCGCAAAAAAATATGTAACTGAAATGGATAAAAAACGAATACAACTTATTAATAACTTTATGGGTAAAAAGGTAGATTATTCAACATTTGACATAATTTTCAATTGCAAAACCATGAAGCAAATAGAAATAGTTGAGACAATTATAAAATTAGCTGAAATAAAAAAACTGATTTCAAAATAATATTATTACTAATTTAATTTCACAGGATTTTTCACTTTTTCTTTTAATAAGGCAATATCAACCAGTTCAATCATTTCGTTGATATAATAGAAGTTCAATCCTTTAATATAATCCTTTTTGATTTCATAAATATCTTTAATATTTTCGGATGAGAGTATAATAGCATTAATTTTTGCGCGCTTTGCAGCCAGAATTTTTTCTTTAATTCCACCAACAGGTAAAACTTTGCCCCGTAAAGTAATTTCGCCTGTCATAGCCATTTTTGCCCTGACTTTACGTTGTGTAAATGCCGAAGCTAATGCTGTAAACATAGTAATTCCGGCAGAAGGTCCATCTTTTGGAGTAGCTCCTTCGGGTATGTGAATATGAACATTCCATTTTTGAAATACTTCAGGGTCAATATTCAGCATATTTGAATGTGCTTTTAAATATTCATAAGCTAAAGTTGCTGATTCTTTCATTACATCACCAAGACTACCTGTTAAAGTAAGTGTTCCTTTGCCTTTGCTAAGACTAACCTCGACAAACAAAATATCTCCTCCTACTACTGTCCATGCCAATCCCGTAACAACTCCTGCCACATTATTATTTATGTCTCTGTCTCTCTGAAAATGAGGCGGTCCCATAATAGTTATCAGGGCTTCTTCGTTTATTTTTTTATTATATTTTTTATTCATTGCAATAAATTTTGCCTTATTTCTTATTATTTTGGCAATACTTTTTTCTAAAGCACGAACACCCGACTCACGTGTATAATCATCAATAATTTTTTCAATTATTTTTTCATTAAAAATTAATTGACTTTTTTTAACTCCATGCTCCATTAACTGTTTTGGAAGAAGGTGTCTTTTTGCAATTTCAATTTTTTCTTCAATCAAATATCCGCTAATGTCAATAACTTCCATTCTGTCACGTAAAGCAGGATGAATTGTGCTAAGAGTATTGGCAGTAGCGATGAACATTACCCTTGATAAATCATAATCAATTTCAAGATAATTGTCGTGAAAAGCAACATTTTGCTCGGGGTCAAGTATTTCCAAAAGGGCTGCTTGTGGGTCACCGCTGATATTGCTTCCGCTAACTTTATCAATTTCATCAAGTACAAATACCGGATTTGACGATTTGGCTTTTCGTAAATTCTGGATTATCCTTCCGGGCATTGCACCTATGTATGTTTTTCTGTGTCCGCGCAATTCGGATTCATCTCTCATACCGCCTAACGACATTCTGATATATTTCCTGCCAAGAGCCCTTGCAATTGATTTTCCGAGAGAAGTCTTACCAACTCCGGGAGGTCCTACAAGACATAAAATTGGCGATTTCAAATCATCTTTTAGCTTGATCACAGCCAAATGTTCTATTATTCTTTCCTTAATTTTTTCAAGACCAAAGTGATCTTCATCAAGAATTTTTTGTGCCCTGTCCAAATCAAATTTATCTTCAGTATATTCATTCCATGGCAATTCAGCAACTATTTCAAGGTAATTCAACTGAACAGAATATTCACCCGCCTGAGGATTCATTCGCTGCAGCTTTTTTAATTCTCTATTAAAAATGTTTCCAACTTCCTTAGACCATTTTTTCTTTTTTGCTTTGCTTTTTAATTCATTTATTTCCTGCTCATTGGAACTACCGCCCAATTCTTCCTGAATTTTTTGTAATTGCTGATTCAGTAAGAAATCTCTTTGTTGCTTGTCAAGATCGGTTTTTACTTTGTCCTGTATTTGATTTTTTAACTCAAGCATCTGCAAATCTTTTATCAGGGCTGCAAGCACTTTATTTGCTCGCTCATGCAAATCGCTTATCTCAAGTAATTTTTGTTTTTCAACAATATCAATATTTAAACTTGATGAAACAAAATTTACAAGGAATACAGAACTTTCAATATTATTTATTGCAAAACCTGCTTCGGTAGGTATGTTTGGTGATTTCTTGATTATTTGAATTGAAATATCTTTAAGTGAGGCCATTAAGGCAGTAAATTTTTCGTCACCATCAAAATTCTGTACTTTTTCAAATTGAGAGACTTTTGCCTTAAAATATGGATCGGATTGAATAAGCTCAATCAGTTGAAATCTCTTTTTACCCTGAATAATTGCAGTTGTGCTTCCATCAGGCATTTGCAGAATCTTCAGGACTTGAGCCACAGTTCCTATCTTATTCAGGTCGGAAAATTTAGGATTTTCAACTTTAACATCTTTCTGGGCAACTACTCCAATAATTTTATTTCCCCTATATGATTCCTTAATCAGTTTTATTGATTTATCTCTTCCAACAGTAATCGGAATAACAACTCCAGGAAATAATACGGTATTTCGTAAAGGTAATATTGGTAAAGATTCTGGAACATCTTCAGCATTCATAAGTTCTTCATCTTCCGAAGAAAGCAATGGTATAAATTCAGTTTCTGATTCAATGATTTCAGATAAATTCAATAAATCATTTTCCGGATAATTGTTCATAATCGTTATTTTAAGTCAGATTGTCAGTTTTAATTAATTAGGCTATATAAATAAAATATACATATCAATAATATACAGCTTTAATAATCAGTATATCAAGATATTAAATTTTGTTTTGATTTTTATAATTAATTTTAATTTTTGTTAAAGTTATGTGGCAATATATATGCCAAAATAAGCACTAAAAAAGCCCTTAACAAAATTAAGGGCTATAAATATATAATTTTTAGTTTATTAGTTGTTTTTCTTATCAAGATGTTTTTTATACCTGCTTTTGAATTTATCAACTCGCCCTGCAGTGTCAACAAATTTCATTTTACCGGTGTAAAACGGATGAGATGTATGTGAAATTTCTAATTTTACAAGCGGATATTCCATCCCGTCTTCCCAAATAATAGTTTCTTTGGTTTTTACAGTAGATTTGGTAATAAACGAATATTCGTTTGAAATATCTTTAAAAACAACTAATCTGTAATCTTTTGGATGAATGTCTTTTTTCATTTTTTTAGCTTTAATTTTTCGGACTGCAAAAGTAATTGTTTATATGTAAAAAACAAAGCTTAAATAAAATTTATTTGAGAAATGCTTGAAAAAACCGCCAACAATATTTCGGCAGTTGATGGAGAAGAAACAATAAAAATTATTGAAAAAAATTATAAAAAAGAAAAAATATTTGAAATTATGCTGTTTGATATTAATTTGCCGGCTCCATGGGATGGTATTAAACTAATGAACGAAATCAAAAAAAGATGGCCGGAATACAATAAAATCCCATTTGTTGACCAAACAGCATATGCAATGAGTGGTGGCAAAGAACGTTTGTTAGAAGCCGGCTTTGACAGCTACATCTCCAAACCGGTAAATAAAAATAAACTTATTAACATAATATACAATCAACTGAAAATATTCAAATTGATTATGTATTGTAAACTTAGGAACTTCACCAAATTTAAAATTAAAGCTACCTTTCGATGGAATTACTATTTATGTAATATTTTAATTGTTATCAACAATATGTCCAGACTGATAAATTTGGCAAAAGTTTCGGCTTGAGTACCTAATTCACTTCCAACAACTCCACTTCAAAAACCAAAGGAGTAAACGGTGGAATATCACTTCCTTTTCCTCTTTCGCCATATCCTATTATTGACGGAATAATTAGCTTGGCTTTGCCTCCTTCACTCATCATCGAAATACCTTCATCCCATCCTCTAATAACCTGGCCTTTGCCTAATGTGAATTCAAACGGTTGTCCACTGTCAAGTGATGATTGTAGCTTTGTACCATCTGTTAAATAAAGGCTATAATGTACCTTAACTTTTTTTCCGCTTTCTGCTTTTTCGCCGGTACCTTTTAAGGTTTCAATGTAATACAAGCCGTCTTTAGTAGGTTTTGTTGTAATATTATTGTCATTAATATATTTAGTTATTTTTGTTTTCTCGCTCTTCATTAATTTTTGCTTTTCAGCTTTTTGTTTTTCTCTTTCCTTTGCTTTTTCCTTTTCATATTCGGCTTTTGAGCGAACATCAATAATTTCAACATCATATAAAAGTGTAGAAAATGGAGGTATAACTCCTCCCCTGCCCATTTCTCCAAAAGCAATACTTGAAGGAACTATTAAGTTTGCTTTTCCACCTTTTTTCATTTTTCTTATGG
The DNA here is from genome assembly GCA_030610255.1 of Bacteroidota bacterium. GTDB lineage: Bacteria > Bacteroidota > Bacteroidia > Bacteroidales > JADFUO01 > JADFUO01. The sequence continues at coordinate 7,077 of JAUWSB010000063.1, read as the reverse complement.
CTTCTTCAAGTCCATCTGTGTCAAACTTCTTACCACATTCAATTTCAATAGGTTCGCCCCTATCTCTTGTTGAAAAAACTTTATTGCCATTTATTAAATTAATTGAAAAATGAATTTTAACCCAATCGCTGGTATCAATTCTTAAACCGCTGCCTCTTTTTGTTTCAATATAGTATAATCCTGATTCAGTGGGCTTAGTAGTAATTTTATTATCACTAAGGTATAATTTCAATTTTTCTCCTTCTTCAATTTTTAATATTGCATTTTTTTCCTGCTCTTCTTTTTTAACTTCTTCTTCTGTTTGAATACTATTAAGTTTTACATTAAAATACAAAACACTATTACTGTCAATAAATGGAGGTAACTTAGGTGATCTGGCAGTAATATGAAAAAACGAATCGGCACTAATAATAAAAGTTGCACTATCGCCAACCGACAAATAAGTCAGAGCTTCATAAAAATCACCTTTAAACTGAGGTTCAATAATAGGTATCTTAACAGGGCGGTTTGATTTATAACTGCTGAATATCATTGAATCTTTTGGTCCGTATTCCATATCAATACTAACAATATCGCTAAGAACAGGCTTTAGTGTATCGTTCGAAATATGAATTTTATAATACAAACCCGTATCGGTTTTTTTAAAACCCGGATATTTTGAATCACATGCACTGAAAATTAAAACTGCTGCCACTAAAACTGACAAATAACTTTTAATACTTTTTTTCATTTTATTAAATTGTTTTAAGTTAATTATATAATATTTATTTATTTATTATTCTGTTTTTTTTAAAATTATAAATTAAACCCCAACTAATTGAAAAAGAACGATTATAAACATTTGTAAAATAATCATATACCTCTGAAGTTAAATAATTATTAGCTTTCCCATTTATTGCTGACTTGGTTAAACCTAAATCATATCTTGCATCAAGCATTATATTAACATTATTACACAAGGGTATTTTAAATCCTAATCCTAAAATAGCCCCTATCTCACTATTGTTAAATTTTTTCATTACATTATCATTATAATCATATCTTAATGGAGGATATAATGATGTAACAAAGGATGCCTGATTATCAGCTTTCAAAAGAAAACCAAAAGAAGCACCCACATATCCATAGTATTTAATACCTTTACCTAATTCATAATTAATCAGAAGTGGGGTTACAAGATATGTTAGATTATAATTCCCTGAGTATACCGCTGCACCACACATATTACTGTTATTACTATTAAATTCAAACCCTTTTTCATTATAATTTAATTCAGTTTGCAGGGAAACAAATTTATTTATCGGGAAATTAATTAATATTCCAAAATTTCTTCCTTTTATTTTACTGATTTCTGCAACTTTACGATCATGAAAATAATAACTGCCGTTAATAGTTGACCAGCTTAAACCATCTTTAATTCCAATGGAAACGTTTTGTGCAATTAATGAATTGACAAAAAATGATAATATAATAATAAATATAAATCTACTTTTTTTCAAGCTGTTAAAATTTTATAAACCTGACAGTATAAAATTATATATCTGATGACGGAATTTTATTATTATCACCCGATAATCCGTAAAAAAAACGAGGTGCGAAGGTATAATAAATTTTGTTTTATCACCTTTTTTTAATAATAAAATTTCTTTTTTTATTGTTTCTCCTCCTTTTCCTTAACCTTAGCCTTAGCCTTAGCCTTACTTACGACTGAAAGGAGTCCGTATTGAGCCTTAGCCTTTTTTAAATTTTTTCTTAATAAATCAACTGCTTTCTGTATTGCGGAAGCAATTCCTCAAACTTTTTAAGTGTCTGCTCCAGCGATAGATATGAATTACCTCCTGCAGCATTCTTATGTCCACCACCTTCAAAGTGTTTCTTGGCAAATTTATTTACTAAAAAAACGCCTTTTGAACGAAAAGATAATCTTATTAAATCTTTCCTTTCAATAAATAAAACTGCAAAATTGATATTTTTAATAGAAAGTGGGTGATTTACAACATCTTCAGTATCACCAACCTTATAATTGAATTTTTTTAAATCATCAGCCGACAAATAAATATATGCAGTATGGAATTCATTCAGTACCTTTAATTTTTCGCTTAAACAGTATCCAAGTAATCTTAAACGGTTCTCTGAAAAAGTATCATAAACCAAACTGTGAACATGTTCACCATTAACACCCAATTTTATTAATTCAGCAATAATAAAATATGTCTTTTCATAGTTGCATAAATAGCTGAATGAGCCGGTATCAGTAATAATTCCAACATAAATACATTCGGCAATTGATTTATTTATCAGATGTTTTTCTCCTAAATCAACAATAAAATCATAAACCAATTCTGATGTGGATGAAGTTTTTACTGTTGAAATAATATAATCAAATTTTTCTTCGGGTTGTGGATGGTGGTCAATTAAAATCTTTATTGCATCGGAATTTTTTAACGGCTCCGAAAACTTCTCCACTCGTTGAAATGAGTTAAAATCGAGACAAAAAATTATATCAGCATTATTCAATAATTCCAGCGCCTTTTCCTGTTGATGTTCATAAATTAAAATTTTATCACAATTGGGCATCCATGCTAAAAATTCAGGATATTCATTAGGAATTATCACGCTAACATTATGGTTTTTTTGTAATAAAAAATTATACATTGCCAGTGAAGAACCAATTGCATCCCCATCAGGATTGTGATGAGAAGTAATTATTATGTTTGAGGGTTTGTTAAGAAGTTCCTTAACTTTTGAAAATTTAATGGGTGTCAATTGTTTGCCTTATTTTTTAATAAATTGTGTTAATGTGTTATTATACTATTATCCTGTAAAACTTTGTTTTTTTAGCAAAGTATTGTTTTTTTGATTATCAGTCTTCAGTCCCCAGTCTTCAGCCAATCGCCGACTGCTGACTGCCGACTTTTTAACTATCACTTAAGCTAATTTGTTTGTAGCTTCGCTACGCTAAGTTATTTCCACCTTGATGGCTTTAATTTTAAACTTGATTTAAAACTAACAATTTAGCAAAAGTATTAATAAAATTCACAAAATATTCAAACGAAATAAATAAAGTATTATTTTTGGGCAATTTTATATTAAACCAAATACGGATAAACCGTAAAGCAATTATGAGTTCAGTCTAAAACACAGAAAAATGGAAAAATGGAATATTGGAATATTGAAAATTTCCATCATTCCAGTATTCCAGTATTCCCGTATTCCCTTCCATACGGATAAATTTAGACCTGACTTAATTATTAAAGAATTAAACTTATATTAAGAAAATGGCAGGAAACAGAACATTTACAATGATTAAGCCCATGGCAGTGAAAAATGGATTTATAGGACCTATTATTAATAAAATTTATGAAGGTGGATTCAGGATTGTTGCCATGAAATTTTTAAAGTTATCACTTGAACAGGCACAGGAATTTTATGCTGTTCATAAAGGAAAATCATTTTATGACGACCTTTGTGTATTTATGTCCTCAGGACCTATTGTTGCAGCAATACTTGAAAAAGAAAATGCCATTGAAGCATACAGAGAGCTTATAGGAGCAACTAACCCTGAAGAAGCAGCCGAAGGTACTATAAGAAACTTATATGCAACCTCAATGCAAAAAAACGCTGTTCACGGTTCTGATTCTGATGAAAATGCAATAGTTGAAAGTAATTTCTTCTTTTCGGAATTTGAAAGATTCTGATTAAGATTACGCCCTTCGACTTCGCTCAGGGTGACGATTATTACGGATTACTTCTTACTTCTTACTCCCTACTCCCTACTCCCTACTCCCTACTGTCACTGCCACTATTCAGGAATATATTGCTTAAATGAATCATCAGTATAAAACACAATAATTTTCTCAATCTCTTTCTTATCTGTAGTTTTTGAACTAATTTTTTGTTTATTTGGTACAGTTGACGTTGTAGAATCAAGATTTTTTATTTTTTCTATACCGGATACTTTAGCCTTTTGTTCTTCTTCCGATAATTTTGATAAATCATTTTCAACTCTGCCTCTTGTAACTTCAGCCTCATTTTCCCGATCATTCATCATTTTTCCCTTGCCAAATAAAATCCAGTCTGAACTGATTTCAGGGTATTTTTTTAATATTTTCTGTATAAATTCAAGACCTGGCTTATTTCTTCCTGAAAGCACATGAGAAATACTTGAACGCTGAACTCCTATTTCATCTGCAAATTTTGCCGACGTTAAATTCTTATGTTTTAAAATTAAAGCTATTCTGTTTAACATTGTTTACAATATTAATATTTATTTTACAAATGTAAATAATATATCAATAACAAATGTAATTTTTAATAATTTACAATTGTAAATCATTAAATATGTCTAAAATACTATAATTCTTAGAATCTATTTTTATTATATAATTTACTGTTTTTCTTTTATTTAGTATTATATCTTTATAAGAAAATTAAATATTTCTGCTTTAATAATAATACATTAATCTTATACTTTAGATAAATATTTTAATTAACTGATATACTTTAAATTATAATGTAAATACTATTAATTTTAGTAATTTTTGAACAATTTCGTTATTTTTATAATTTAATAAGATGGATTAATTTTGTAAACAATATATTTACAATTGTAACCTTTATTTTAAATCATTAAATTACAATAGCTTACAATAAAATGATTACAATTGTAAATTATATATTAGAAATGTAAATACTGTTTCTTTGTAGTAATTTTTAATTTGTAATGAATAATTTTATAGAAATTAAATTATCAATACCCCTACTCTATGATTAGGAATAATAAGAATTGAGAATTGAGAATTGAGAATTGAGAAATGGAATGTTTAAGTTAATCCTTAATCAATCTGCTTACTGAAACATCATTATTTGAAATAATCTTCATTAAATAAATTCCGGAAGGTATTTCAGATAAATTATTTACAGTTAATTTATTTAATCCTGAAGTATTTAATTTTTCGGTAACTAAAAGTGTTTTTTTACCTGTAATATCATAAATTTCAATCAAAACAGAAGAATTATCACCTTTATTATTATAAACAATATTAATGTAATTTTTAAAAGGAAGAGGATAGATATTTATAATATTATTTTGAATAGAAACCGGGGTTTCAATAATAGACAAAATATCATTTGCTTCAACATAATCAGGGATTCCATAACCTAAAAATTCATCGGGATTTGAAGATTGACTACCACTTTGCTGTATTGCATTTGTTATTTCCATATTTGTCATGTTGGAATTTGCCTGCCACAAACAAGCAGTCATACCTGCAATTACAGGAGATGAAAAAGAAGTTCCGTTTCCTTGAGCTATACCTCCATAAGGGCTTGCAAATGTAGTACCTTCACCTTGTGCAGCAACATTAGGTTTTATTCTGTCATCATAAGTTGGTCCGTGTGAACTAAAATTTGAATAATTCCCGGCACCATTTACAGAACCTATTGCAAATACACTGTCGCCATCAGCAGGAGCTCCAATATAATACCAGAAATTACTTCCTGAGTTACCTGCACTATTAACAACAATAATTCCTTTACTTGCAGCAAAGTCAGCACCTCGTGTAACAGGAGTGGTATTACCATCCATATCGTGATAAGTATGGTTATGATCAGGATTATCAAATTCGGTATAACCAAGTGATGAATTTATTATATCAGCACCGGCACTGTCGGCAAATTCAGCAGCAGAAACCCAGTTATATTCTTCAATTAAAGTTTCAGAGCCACCATCTTCTGAACGTAACAGCCAATAACTTGCTTTGGGAGCTGTGCCAATAATTTCACCCGGCAGATTTGCTCCCATAATTGAAAGTACGCAGGTTCCATGGGTATGTTTATCAAAAGTAACAGAGCCGCCGTCAACAAAATCATGCGTGCCTAAAATCTGGTTATTATTCCATAAGCTGTCAAAAGCCGGTAAAGCATTGACGCTCAGGAAGCCGGCATCAAGTACTGCAATTGTTTTTCCCTCTCCGCGATAACCCATTTCATGCAAAACATCTCCCATTATCATGTGAATCTGATTATAAGAAACACCATAATCAAAATAATCGCTACCTTTATATTGCGAACTGCCTGAAGGTTTTGCAGGAAATATTGATTCATTAGCAAAAAATGGCTTTTCAATAATTTCATTTTCAAGACCATTTGATTTCTTTTTGTTTTTTAGAACATTTTGAACAAAAGGAAGTGCATTAATCTGTGCCAGGGCATTCGGGTCGGTTGTATAAATTGTTATTCCGTTAAACCATTTATTCCTGTTCAGAACAGTAACTCCAATTTCCGCAACTGCTTCAACATAAGAAGGATTTACCGGCAAATCATTTTCAATTATACTTATCCCCTGGTTAATTCTTCTGTCAATTGCTTTTTGAGAAAGAAACTCTGACGGATTATCAATTGAATAAGGTGAATTATTCTTATCAGTAAACTGAACATAATATTTATTGGGTGAGATTTGAGAAAACCCAATATAACTCATTAAAATACAAACGGATAAAAAATTTATTTTCTTCATTTTGATAATTTTAAATTTTAATTAATGCAAAAATAACTTATTTAATTAAACTAACAAACTTGTTTAATTATCATAAAATCAAGACATATTGTATTACTTAATGGTTGCATAGATAAAAGCACTTCTTTTTAGAAATATATTCAAAAATAAATTATCCCGATTAATTTTAAAAATCATTTATTAGAAATAATCTTGAAAAAAAATATAAATTAATTAAATTTGACAGATAAAAACAATAAAGACAATATTTTTAAAAATATCATGAAAAGCATAAATCCTTACAACAACCAACTCATTAAACAATATCCCGACCATTCATTAAATGAAGTAAAAAATATCCTTCAAAAAGTTGATACTGAATGGCAAAGATGGAAGAACACATCATTTTCCGAAAGGTCATATTTGATGAAGAATGTTGCAAAAATTCTCAGGAACGAAAGCGAATATTATGCAAAATTAATCACAAGCGAGATGGGAAAGATAATCAAAGAATCAAAAGCAGAAATTGAAAAATGTGCATGGCTTTGTGAATATTATGCTGATAATGCTGAGAAAATGTT
>JAUWSB010000122.1 GCA_030610255.1 Bacteroidota bacterium | reverse complement strand
TGAAAAGGTCAGGGATTATCTTTCAAAAGAAAGTAAATATACTCTTACGAAAAATGTAAAAAGCACTTTTGATAAAACAATTAAAATATCGCTTGAATTATACAAAACAACAAAAGATAAAAAATATCGGGAAACAGCTTTTGAATATGCTGAAAAAAGTAAATCCGCTGTTCTTTTAGCCTCAATACGGGATGTTGATGCTATTAAATTTGGTGATATTCCTGAAACATTACATAAGTTTGAAAAAGAAATTAGTGGAAAAATCCGTGCTTATGATAAGTTGGTTTATGATGAAAAAAATTCAGAAAATCCGAATTCTATTAAAATAAATTTATGGGAATCAAAACTTTTTGACCTGAACAGGGAATATGACAGCCTGATTTCTGAATTTGAGAAAGAACATAAACAATATTATTCATTAAAGTATGATAAGAATGTTATCAGTGTAAAAACAATCCAAAAAAAATTAAATAAAAATAAAGCACTTATAGAATATACTGTTTCCGATAGTCTATTGTTTATATTTGTTATTACTTCCGAAAAGTTTTCTGCTCTTGAAATTCCAATTGACAGTACTTTCTTTAGTAATATTGAAAAGCTTCGTAAATTATTGAAAAATGTTTCAGCAGAAAATTTAAATGTAGATTTCAGGGATTATTCAATTGTTTCATATCAATTATATAAAGATCTTATTAAACCAGTTCAAAATTTAATCAAAGGTAAAGATTTAATAATCATCCCTGACGGTGTATTAGGTTATATACCTTTCGAGGTATTAATTTCGAAACTACCTGATATTGATAAAGTTGATTACAGTAATTTATTTTACTTAATCAAAAATTACCCCATCAGTTATTCTTATTCTGCAACATTATTGTTCAAGGATTATAAAACTAAAACTACAGGAAATAAATTATTAGCCTTTGCTCCCACTTATGAAATTACGGATAAAACTGAAAAAAATCAACTCCTTGTTTTGAACAAACCCGGTTATACTTTATCTCCAATTAAAAACGCTAAAACCGAAATTATTAACATTAATAAAATTTTCGATGGTAAATATTTACAGGATTTGGGTGCAACCGAACTAAACTTCAAAACATACGCAAATAACTTTGACATTTTGCACTTTGCCATGCATACAATCATAAATGACGAAAACCCGATGTACTCCAAAATGGTTTTTACTCTTAATAATGACAGTGTTGAAGACGGCTTTTTAAACACTTATGAAATATATAACCTGGATTTAAATGCCCGTTTGGTTGTTTTAAGTGCTTGTAATACCGGTTTTGGCAAATTAAACAAAGGTGAAGGCATTATGAGTCTGGCACGCGGATTTTTATATGCGGGAGTACAAAGTATAATTATGACTCTCTGGGAAATTGAAGATAAATCCGGGGCTGAAATAATGACAAAATTTTATAATAATCTCAAAGAAGGAAATTCAATAGATAATGCTTTAAGAAAAGCTAAACTGGATTATATAAAATCGGCTTTACCGTTAAGAGCACATCCGTATTTTTGGGCAGCTTACATTGATATTGGAAATACTACAACTTTATATAAAAGTACCATAATAAATACTATACTGTTATCTATACTTGCCTTGATAGTTATTGCCATTTTAGCAGTTTGGTTTTACAGAAAAAAACATATGCCTTAATAATTTTATATATTTGATAAAAAAATAATATTGATGTTTAAAAAAATCTTCATTTTCGCTGTCATAATTTTATTGATACCCATTGTTTTCTTGCAAATAACAAATTATTCGGTTGGGCAAAACAATACTCAATTATTTCAACAATTTGAAACAATCCAGGAAGACCCTGAATATATAAGAATAGTTTTTTATAATGTTGAAAATTTATTTGATATATATGATGACAGTCTTAAAAACGATGAAGAGTTTACTCCGGCAGGAATTAAAAATTGGAATTACAACAAGTTTCAGCAAAAACTGAATAATATCTATAAAACATTAATCGCAATCGGAAAATGGGAACCTCCCGCAATTGTTGGTTTATGTGAAATTGAGAACAGATATGTTTTAAACAAGTTGGTTTTTGAAACCCCACTTAAAAAATTCAATTATAAAATTATACATGAGGAATCTCCCGATTTGAGAGGCATTGATGTTGCTTTGCTTTATCGTCCAAAAAAATTTAAACCTTTATTTCACAAAGCTATTCCTGTTATTTTTCCATTTGACACTGCTAAAAAAACCAGAGATATTTTATATGTTAAAGGTGTGGTTTTTAATGAAGATACTTTGCATTTATTCGTTAACCATTGGTCCTCAAGATATGGCGGATTATTGGCTACCAAATCTCTTAGAAATTTTACTGCAAGTGTTTTAAAAAATACTGTAGATTCAATTTTTGAAAATAACTCCTCTGCAAACATTTTAATCATGGGCGATTTTAATGATGAACCAACCGACCAAAGCTTAACAATATCTTTAAATGCCGTAACTGACACTATTAATATAAAATCCGCCGGGCTTATTAATTTAATGGCTTTAAAACAAAAAACTCTGAACGAAGGAACACTTAAATATAAGAACAATTGGAATTTTTTTGATCAGTTTATTGTTTCGTATTCACTGTTTAACGGGAATAATAAATTACATATTGATTCTCAAGGTGCCCAAATTTTTAATGCTGATTTTTTAAAAGAAGAAGATTCAAAATATCTTGGTATTAAACCCTTCAGAACTTATTCAGGACCAAAATATCTTGGCGGATTCAGCGATCATTTTCCTGTTTATATTGATTTGTTTGCTAACTGAAACTTTTAAATTGTGGATAAACCTGAAAAAAATAAGAAAAATAAAAAACCCGGCAGATTTAAACGAATATTGTTCTGGATACTGACACCATCAGTAACACTAATACTGATATTGATTCTTAGTATGTATTTTTTCACAAACCTGGTACTTAGAAACATTTTTGAAGAAACTGTAAAAATTGAAAGCAAAGGCATTTACACACTTAACTTTGAATATATTAATTTTAAATATTTTAAAAAATCAATTGTACTGAAACAAGTTCATTTAAAGCCTGATACAAGTATTTATAATAAACTTAAAAAACAAAATAAAATTAAAAGTGCTTTATACGATATTAAAATTCCTGAGCTTAAAATTAGCGGATTCAATCTTAATAATTTATATTTTAATAAGAATCTCGAGATAAACATGATTTTTTTAAAAAACCCTGATGTTTTTATAGTCGCTTTCCACCATCACCCCGATAGCGTAAAAAAAAAGAATCATAACATTATAAAAAAAGACATACATCATTTTATAACATCCCATCTTAACTCTTTAATAATTGATGAAATAAATATAAAAAACGGACTTTTTGATTATTATAAAAGTGAAGCTGACATTAACCTGATCTCAAGCATAAAAAATATTTCAATTTTGCTCAAAGACTTACAAATTGATTCAATTGCTTATGGGTTTGCTGATAAAATATTTTTTGCTGAAGATGTTGAAATTGAATTATCAGATTATGATTTGGTTCTTTCTGACAGCCTTTATATTTTTAAGGTTGGAAAAATAAATATTTCCACAACAGACTCTTCAATTCTTGCTTCTGAAATAAGTATTTTTCCTGAAAAAAGTAAACTTCAAAAATCAAATAAAAACAATTATCAAGTAAATATACCTGAAATAAAAATTACGAGTATAGATATTATTGAGGCATTAAATAATAAAAATATTCAGATTGATAGTATAAACATAAATAAACCTGAAATTATTCTTGTAAGCGGAAAAAAATCAAAAACCAAAAAGAATAAAATCAATTATAAAGATAGAAATAATATTTACCGGTTAATTGCCGGAAAAATTAAATCAATTGATATTGGTAATTTCAGAATAAATAATTCAGATATAAAATTATTTAAAAACTCAAAAGATAGCTTACCCGATATATCAATTAATGACCTGTTTATTGAATTTGAAAATTTCAGACTTGATTCGTCTTCGTTTCAAAATCATAATAAAATTTCATACTCTGATAATATCTTAATGACTATGAAAGATTTTGAGATGAAACTTTCCAACAATATTCATTTACTGAAAGCTCATGAACTTATAGTCTCATCTTACGATTCGGAAGTTCACGCAAAATCAATTAAAATCTCTCCATATTATTTAACCGACAATCAGATTAAGGAATCTAAACATTTATTATATAATATTTTTGTTCCGGATTTTAAAATTAAAAACATAAATATTCGTGAAGCATACAACTACAAGATACTACCAATCAATATAATTGAGATAACTAATCCTGATATTCAAATAAAAAACTATAAAAAACAAAAAACCAATTCAGAAAAGGAACACAGCAATACAAGTTCAATTCTTTCTGAATACCTCAATGAAATAATTGTTGATACTTTCAGATTAACGAATGGAACTTTTAATATATCTAAACAAAATTTTTCTGAAATTATTAATCTTAACATAAATCGTATTGATTTTAATAATATTAATATTCTTAATGCTTATTTTGATAAAAAACTATATATAAATGAAATACTTATCAAACAACCTAAATTCAAACTCACATATTTTGAAAAGTTTAAGAAAACACAAAACAAATCTGAAAACAATAATAAGATTCAAGAAATTTTAAACAACCATTTGGAATTTATAAAAATTAATAAAATAATTGCTGAAAAAGGCTCTTTAAATTTATGTAAGGATGGAACGGAAAATATTTTTGATGAAGAAAATGTTGCAGTAAAAATTACCGGATTTTATCTTGATGCTGAAACCCTGGATAAAAACGACCGTATTCTGTTTTCCGAAGATATTGAAATTCGTATTAAGGATTACACATTTAACTTTCCGGATAAAAAACACCGGCTGACAACAGATGAAATCGGTATTTCTATTGCCGATTCACAAATTTTTGCTAAAGAAATAAATATATTTCCTGTTGAAGAAATAAATACTCCGGCTGATATTAAAATGCTGTATAAGATTCACTTTCCTGAACTAACTCTTTCAGGAATTGACTTTAATAAAGTATATTTTAATAAAATTATCCAAATAGATAAAATTTTCCTGAAAATGCCTGTTATAAAACTTTCAAGTATTTCGGATGATACCGCTAAAACTGAAAATAAACAACATGGTCTATCATTTGATATCACATTGCCAAAAAGTATTAATTCTTTACATATTCCTGAATTTATTATAAAAAACGGAAAATTGGTTTTAATCAATAAGACAGGCAAAACCTCTAATACATTCTTAAAAAGTGATTTTAATATAGATATAACTGGAATAAATTTATATTCCGAAAATCAATTGGCTAAAACCAATCCTTTGATAGCAAACGACATTTTTATTCGTCTTGAAAATAACCAAATATTTTTAAAAGACAGTTTACATGTTGCCGAAACTTCTGAAATAACTTTATCTACTCTGAAATCTGAAATTATTTTTAAAGATATCAGCTTTAAACCTGTTAACAATCAAAACATCAAAAACTTGCTGGTAAAATCCGGAAAGTCATCAACTTATGATGTAACAATTGCAGGAATGCAAATCAAAGGGCTGGAATTTAAAAAGGTGGTTACGGATAAAACCATTGATATTAATCAGCTAAATATTAAAAACCCATCAATAACACTTACACATTATCCCGAATTAAAACATCAGCAAAAAAAGACACAAAGGAAATTAAATTTATATGAGGATTTTAAACATTTATTAAAATCAATCCGGTTACATAATATTGATTTTAGTGATCTTTCAATTACCTCCATTAAAAAATATTCTGATAGTACAAAAAAATTCAGTATAAACCGGATTTCAGGAGATATAACTAATTTCCTTGTTGATTCAACACATAAGGAATACAGAAACAGATTGTTTTATACTGATGATATTAAATTCAATATTAACGATTATAGTTTTATTACCGGTGATAGCATGTACACTGTTTATGCCGGAAAAATCAATATATCAACAGCTCAATCACAACTACATGTTGACTCATTCAGGTTAATTCCTAATTATCCGAAATATGTATTTTCCAGAAAATTAGGTCATCAAACCGACAGAATGGATATTAGTGCTGAAAGTATAATATTTGACCGAATGAATTTTTCAGATTTGATTATTGATAAAAAAATTAACGTAGGCTTGGTAAATGTTAACAAACTTAATCTTTATGACTTCAGAGATAAGCGTGTTCCTTTTCCCGAATGGCAAAGACGATCTCTTCCTCAAAGTATGATGAGAAAGTCAGATATTTACATGAAAATTGATACTGTTCAATTAAATCAGGCACACATAATTTATAGTGAAAAAGTTGAGAAATCCAAAGGCGAGGGTGAGGTTATTTTTGATAATATGTATGTTACAATAACCGATATTACTAACGATAAGGAACTTGTCAGTAATGGTGCTGTGATGAAAGCAGGCGTAACAGCTTATTTGATGGGACAAGGTTTATTATTCGGCCATTTTGAATTTCCTTTGGCAAGCAAGCAGGATACTTTTCATTTCAAAGCTACATTATCTAAAATGGATATCTCAGACTTTAACTCCATGACTGAAAATTTATTTGGTGTTGCAATTAAAAGGGGGAAAGGCGGAATACGTGAATCCATTGTCAGGGGAAATAATGATTATTCAACAGGTACTTTAGTATTTCCATATCGCAGACTTAAAATTGCAATGATGAACAAGGAAACCGGCAAAAGAGGTGGTATTGGCGATGGCATCCTTACTTTCCTTGCAAATAATATTCTTATTAAATCCAATAATCCGAAATTCGGCAGAAAGATAAGAGTAGGTGAAATATATTGCAGGCGTAACAAGCAGAAATCATTTTTTAATTATCTTTGGAAAAGCCAGCTAAGCGGAATTGAATCTACATTTGGTTTTAACACAAAAGAACAAAGAAAAGAAAGAAAAGAATTTAAAAAGCAGCAAAAAGGGAAGAAATTACAGAAATAAGTAAAACGAATGGTTTATATTATAATAAATCAAAATTAAACTTCTAATCAATTCCATAATATTCCAGTATTCCATTATTCTAGCATTCTATTTTACTTCTGCATAGTTACTCAAATTCTTATCAGTTTCAACGGTGGGAACTTTTATCTTTTATCTTAATATCCCGATACGCTCGTTCCTCGTTATCGGGATTCCCGCCTGCCGGACGGGCAGGAATTCGACTATGAAATTATATTTCGGCCTCGCCTTGTATTATTTCAGTCTCATTAACTTTTATCTTTTTACTTTTGTCTTTTATCTTCTAATTCTCAGGTTAAAATATTATGTCAACTAAAACAGTAAAACTACGTTTCTACGAAGAGCTCAACGATTTTCTTGATTCAGGTAAAAAGAAAAAAACATTCTTTTACCAAT
>JAUWSB010000171.1 GCA_030610255.1 Bacteroidota bacterium | reverse complement strand
TCCATTACTTCCCTGATAAATAGTTCCGTAATCGTGAACTACTTTCTCAAAAGTTACTTCAGGGGCATTTGGATTTTTTGCTTCAGGATTTTGAGCATTAACGGCAAAGAATGTAAATAACAAGACACAAATTGATAATACTGATTTTTTCATTTTACTTAAATTTTAATTATTTAATTTTTAATTAATGTTTATCTTTTCAACGCACAAATTTATTAATAATTTTAATCAAACCTTAAGTTTTCATATATTTTATTATTTTTATCAAAAATTTTAATTATCATTAATGTTACAATCAAAAAAATTCGGGACTTTTGCAGGTGTTTTCACTCCTTCAATTTTAACAATCCTCGGCGTAATTATGTATATGCGTTTGGGATGGGTAGTTGGTGAAGCAGGTTTAATTGCTGCTATTGGGATAATAATACTTGCCCATGTAATTTCAGTTACTACCGGTTTAAGCATTTCTTCAATTGCAACAGATAAAAAAATTAAAACCGGTGGACTATATTACATGCTTTCAAGGAGTTTGGGGCTGCCAATGGGTGGAGCTATCGGAATTACTTTGTTCGTTGGAACGGCATTCAGTATAGCATTATATATAATCGGTTTTTGCGAGAACTTTCTTGGGATTGGATTAATCAGAGATTTTCTCGGTTTAGAGCTATCAATTAATGATATCAGAATAATTGGCACAATAGTTATTATTATACTTGTAATTATTGCATTTATCAGCACATCTATTGCAATAAAAATCCAATACATTATTTTAGCTGCAATCGGTTTATCTCTTATATCAATTTTTGCAGGATTTTTTATAAATACCGGATATAATCCCGAAACTCCTGTTATATTCAGTCGGGAAGTTTCAAAACCTTTTGTTCTGATTTTTGCAATTTTCTTTCCGGCGGTAACAGGTTTTACAGCAGGCGTTGCAATGTCGGGTGATCTTAAAAATCCTAAAAAATCAATACCTATAGGAACATTAGGTGCTATTGTAACCGGATTGATAATTTATCTTTTAATTGCATTCGGATTTGCCTTTTTTGTAAACCGTGATTTATTGGTTTCAGACTATAACTTTTTATTAAAAATTGCATGGTTTTCACCTTTGGTTATTGCAGGTATATGGGGAGCTACTTTATCGTCAGCCTTAGGCGGGATTTTAGGCGGACCACGAATTCTGCAGGCTATATCAAAAGATAAAATAACTCCAAAAATCTTTAGTAAGGGACATGGAAAAAACAAAGAACCAAGAAATGCATTAATCTTCACATTTCTTATTGCTGAAATAGGCATTTTAATTGGCGATCTGGATATAATTGCAAGATTAGTTACAATGTTCTTTATTGCTGCTTATGGTTTCATAAATCTTGCTTATGCTCTGGAAAGCTGGGCAAGCACTGATTTCAGGCCAAGTTTAAAAGTTTCAAAATGGGTTGGAATAATAGGATTTATTACATCTTTTGCAGTTATGTTCAAGCTTGATACAATTGCAATGATAGTCGCATTTGTGATAATTTCAGCAATTTATTTCATAATCAAAAAAAAGGAGTTACACCTTGATTTCGGAGATGTTTGGGAAAGTGTATGGACATCAGTTATACGAGCCATATTAAACAAAATGGATAAAAAAGAATTGGATGAACGTAACTGGCGTCCGAATATTATTCTTTTCAGCGGAGGAACCCAGGCACGACCACACCTCATACAATTAGGAAAATATTTGGTTGCTCAACAAGGTTTTATATCAAATTTTGACCTGATTGAAAATAAATCCGCTAAAATACTTTTTCCGAAACATCGGCAGATATTATCAGATGAGGATAGCGAAACACACCAGGGATTTTTTACAAGAAGACAGGAATGTAATGATATTTATCAGGGAATTGAAATCATTGCAAGCACTTACGGATTTCCGGGTATTGAACCTAATACAATACTTATGGGATGGGCAAAGCAAAGTAAAGAACCAACAAGGTTTGTAAATATGATAAAATATCTTATTGACCTTGACCTGAATATTTTAATGTTGAATTATGATAAAGAACGAGGTTTTGGAGATTGTAAATTAATTGATATATGGTGGAGAGGCGGCGGAAACAACGGAAACCTTGCTCTTTCACTTATTAAATTTATTTTATTATCAAACGACTGGTGTAATGCAACAATAAGACTTATTATTGTTAATCCTGTTATTGATGAGAGGAAATTTTTATATAGAAATGCGAAAAGGTTACTTGATTACCTCCGGATAGATGCAGAAGTAAAGATAATCAATATCAACATTAAGCAAAAATCTATTTATGAAATTATACAAGCTGAATCTTATAATTCCGACCTTACAATTATGGGAATACCTGAAATAGAAAAAGGTAAGGAAAGTAAATTTGTTGAAAGAATCAACAATCTATGCAAAAATGTTGGAACCGTAATATTCATAAAATCTTCATCATATTTTAAAGAGCAAAATATCGGATCAAGAAAAAAAAAGTAACAAATCAGCATTGAATTAACAATGAAAATTTCTTAATAAATTGAATTGGTAAATCCATATGACTAAAAGGAATCCGTATGGACGGACGCCTTGCGGTTATAAGGGAAATATGGGAAATAGGGTAATATGGGTATTAGTACCCTTATACCTTTATACCCTTATACCTTTATACCTTTATACCCCTATACCTTTATTTCCCTTATACCATTTGAAAATCTATCCTCCAAGCCGTGGAATATGAATTGATTAATAAACTGATTAGTTGTAAAGTATAATACTAAACTAAGGCAAAGAAATATATAAGCTTTTTTTAGCCAATTCACAAATTCACTCCTTCTCCCACTCGAACATTCGCATTATTGTAGTGGAAGAACAAGATAAAAGACATCCTATGGACTACCTTCGATGGAAAGATAAAAGTATAAAGTAAAAAATTGAAATAAATTGGAAATTCTAATTAATACAAAAATCCAAACAACAACAGATGTATTATATTTTTATATCCGTATTAAATATTATCGGCTGCTATATATGCGTTTTCAATTCCTGCAATTTGTTTTTGAGTCTTATTTTTACCGCCTATCTCAAAAACGTATTTATTGTCAATCAAAAAATCACCTTGTTTCTGAAAGCTTTAAAATATTTGGCTTAAAAGGCGACATTGAAGCCAGCAAATAGACAAACTTTTTAAGTTTAATCACAGACGACCTGTCTATATTAAAAATATCAGGCAGATCTGATTCTAAAACAGTATTTATGGTTTCAATGACTCTTATCGGGTAAGAAATACCACTTTCTTTAAAAATATGTATAATATAAAGTGCAAATATAATAATAATTTGTATTATATATAATACATTATAACAATAATAATTCATTTTCTATAAAACAAAATATTTTTAATTCCGAATTTCTGTCTTTTCCTAACGAAATCCGCTAAGCTCTTTGAAAGCGCTAAGCGGATTAACCCCAAAATAAATATTTAGAATTCCCACTATTCCAATATTCCATTACTCCATTACTCCATTATCCCATTATCCCATTATCCCATTATTCCACTATTCCATTATTCCTGTTTTTCTATACAAACATAACTTTTTAGATCATACACAATATCTTTATGTAAGTTGACTAATTAATATTTGTATTTTTACCATCAAAATAATAAACAATTAACCACCCAATCCCATGAAAATAAAATCACTTTCTATCCCTGTTCTTTTTATTGTATTAATTATTACAATATTACATTTGCTGCCAAAGCAAATTAATGCTCAGGATAATAAAATCAAGCTTGCTTTGCTTTCTACCGAAGATTTCAAAAATGCAGATACTGAAACAAAAGCAGCTTATGATCTTCTAAAAGGAAACTCAATTTTTTTTCCTGCTTATCTTACTTTTAAACAAATCATTAAAAATCCGGATAATCTTAAGAAATTTAATGTTATATGGTTTCACAGACCTGATACAAGCAATTTTTCAGATATTGAAACAGACGAAAAAGTTATTTCAGCTTTACAAAAATATGTTGAAAACGGGGGCAGCCTTCTTTTGACTTTAGACGCCTTCGGATACATTATTAATTTAGGACTTGAATCCGCTCAGCCACAAGTCCGTAATAAAAAAGCTGTTGATAAAGGTTATGGACGAAAACTCGGTTTGCATTGTTTTCGTTCACATCCGGTTTTTGATAATCTGAATGGCGGAGCTTATATTTACAAACCTCATTCTGATATTACTGTTCGTCAGATCGGGTATTTTAATGATTCTATTCCTGAAAATGGAAAAGTTGTAGCAGTTGACTGGGATTATATTTTTGTTCGTGAAAACTCTAAATTAATTTTAGAATATGACTTAGGTAAAGGAAAAGTAATTGCCGTGGGTGCATATACTTATTATGCACCTGAAAATTATAACTTTCAGCATCTTAAACTTTTTACAGAGAATATTTTAAATTATCTGGCAAACAAAAATCAGGACACGGAAAAACATTACTGGGATTATAAAATAAATGAAGTGCTTCCATTTGAATTAATTGATTCTGTTTACAACATATCAAAGGCCTTTAAACATTTTAAAACTTCTGAAAATTGGTCAGCAAATACAAATTCATTAACTCTTACAAACAGGTTTGCGGCTGATAATTACTGGGAAGTTGCCGGACAAAGAATGTTGATAATGGGAAATGAAAAAGGTGGAATTGATGAAATCTGGGCACATCCTTTTATGTCGTTAAGAGATTATGCGGTTGGAATTAAATTTTCATATAAAGACACTATTTACTGGCTGAATGATCAAAAGCCACAAATTGAAGTCAAGCCCGAATCATTTACAAGGACATATAAATTTCAACGTGCATATCTTAAAGAAATAATCACTGTTGATATAACCGAACCAACAGGAATAATCCATTATGAATATCGCGGCGTTTATCCGGCTGATATTTTCATAAAATTTAAAAGCAATTTTCGTTATATGTGGCCCTATTCAGAAAGAGTTCTCGGTACAATTTATTA
>JAUWSB010000160.1 GCA_030610255.1 Bacteroidota bacterium | reverse complement strand
CCTGAACGAAAACAGGCAATTGACAGTCTGGCGCTAGAAAAGATCCGAGACCTGAGTAAATATATTTCTATAATCGGAAACAAGGAAACTCCCTGGTCGGAAGCTAACCGTGTGATTGAGCGGGCACTTGAGCTTTTTGCCGAAAACAGTCAGATGGGCGTTTCATCTTTGCACAGGGAAGAAATAAAATATTATGGTATTAGAGAATACTTTGAACGTTTGATAGCTCTGAATTACGATAAAGTTACAATTAAATGGTACAATATTCAATATATCAGCGACCTTGAATTACAACCCGATGGCAGATATGTAGGTGTAATAACTATTTACCAGCGTTTTGAGGGAGAATCGGGCGACGGCTTGAAATATGTTGATACAACTAAAAAAGACATCACAGTATATGTTGAACGTAAACAAACCCAAATCGGCGGCAGGCTGATTGGATTCTGGGATGTGCTGTTAGGTGATGTAAGAGTAACCGAAACCATGCCATGAGATACTTTCTGATCTTGTTATTTTCTTTAATTTTCTATCCTTTTAATTCAAATTCGCAGGTAATCGGCGATTATATTGGCGATGAGAGTATTTTGTATGCACAAACCAAGCAGGTAGGTCAATTTTTCAGACGTTTTAATAGTGAGGAAAATCAATATGGAGAACGGTTTTCCATAAATGACAGTTTATACCGTAACCCTGATTTCAGAAAAAAGTATCTTAATATGCTTTTTGATAATGAAAGTACTATCATTAAAAAGGAATTTAAAAAAGAATTTATTGATGAAGTAGTAAACAAAAAAAATCCTTCTTTTCTGAATTTTCACGGTGGTAACTGGTTTGCCGAGGTTAAAACAAAATTTATTTACAAAAATAAAGAAGAAACCCTGACATTATTTTTAAAGTTAGAGGAAGAAAAAGTAGGTTCAAAATGGGTGATTACAAATGTGTATTTTCAACCCTTTCATCAACTTTTTTTAAATCATGATACAATTGCTCAGTCTGATAAAAAATTCCTTCATCCCTTAAGCCATGAGCTTGATTTTATGAACCTTATAAAAATATTTAATAAAAATGAAATTATTGAGCAATATGCAGCCAAAGAATACTATCCTGATTATTTAACACTTTTTATTTATGAATTTAAAAAATCAAATCTTAAATTTGAAACCGTAATTAATGTTAAATTCCATTTTTTCCAGATTAATGGCTGGTATTTTGAGTTATCTGATTTTAACAGAAGATCATATAATTCGGGATGGCTTATTTCAAATCTGTTAAAAATATCTGAAGATGAGAAAAATATATTAATGAGGTATATTTATCATGAATAACCAGAGTCGGTCAATAATGTCGAAGTATTTATTAAAAATTGATTTACGAACAAGGATTAACGATTTTAGATTTAAGATTTTCAATAACTTCGTAAATCAGAAAACTTGTCCGTATGGATCGTTAATTCTACCTGTCGGTAGACAGGCGTTAATCTGAAATCAATAAAACTGACTTTATGGACGTACACTAATTAATCTTCCTATGCATCACTCCGTCATTCAACCATTCAATTATTCCACTTCTGTAATCGATTGTTGCAATACACACAGACTGGTTAGACACAGCATTTTTTGTTCAGCTTGGATAAAAATAAAATTTGTTTTTCTTGTTTCTTTTTTGCTTTTCACCATTCTTTTAAGGTCGCAGGATATAATTTCCGACAGCCTGCCTCAAAACGAAGTTGAAATTTATGAAAACCAGGCAAAGCAGTTAGTTAATTTTCTGGAATATACTTTTAATTCTATCGGGAGTGATGAGGTTAGTCCGAAAGAAAAAGACATTATTTTTAATCAGAGTTTTTTGAAAATCTTTAAAAATGATAAAGTACAAGTTGAGGATGACCTTGATGAAAACAGGAAAATTATAACAAATAAAGATGTTCAGGCATATTTAAAAGATATTGATTTCTTTTTTAAAAATGTAAAATTCAAATTTACGATTGAGGATATCAGCCATAATGTGAATGAAGAAAATCAATTATTTTTTAAAATTAAGCTCAACAGAAACCTGATTGGCGTGACAATAGATAATGACTCTGTTGATAATAATAAAATAAGATATATTGAAATTAATCTTGATGAAGAAAATCAGGATTTGAAAATTGCAAGTATTTATACTACAAAATTAAATGAGAAGGAAGACCTGAGAAACTGGTGGAATAATTTAGCTTTCGTCTGGAAAGAGATTCTCGGGGCAGATGAAATACTTTATGATTCTATTCTGATTTTTGATATAATTTCATTTACCGATTCCTGTCTTGTAAAAGAAAAGGATACATTATTAATAATAAGAATTGATACTTTATTGGTTTTTGATAGTGATACATTATTTATTAATGATGCTGATACAATGTCGGTCAGGATGCCTGACACACTTAAGATTGACCCGGAAGAAATTTACAATGAACTAAAAAGAATTATAAATATTACCGAAATTGATGTTTCTGACAACATAAATATCAGAAATTTAAAGCCATTGAGCAAACTCACCAATCTACAAACCGTGAATTGCTCCAACACTTTAATTGATGAACTTTTACCTTTAAGAAACCTTACAAAACTGGAAATTCTTGAATGTTCGGGAACTGCTGTTGAAAGTTTGACTCCGCTGAGATATTCCACAAATTTAAAGGACATATTTTGCGACAATACCCGGATTAAAGATCTATCTCCTTTATCAGGTTTTACAAAACTTGAAAGATTATATTGTGATAACACACCTATAGACAGCCTTGAACCAATAGCAAACCTGATTCATCTGAAAGATTTGCGTTGCCAAAATACACTTATCAGTAATTTGGATGCACTTGAAAAACTTGTTAATTTAGAAATATTAAACTTTTCCGGTACTCAGGTTGAAAGCCTTCAACCCTTAGGAAATTTATCAAAACTCCATATAATATTTTTTAATAATACCCCGGTTGGAGTTTTAGACCCCTTATTGAATTTGCCTGATCTGATAAAGATATATTGCGATAATACTTTGATAGATACTGATATTGCCAATCGTTTTATGAAGGCAAATGCGCAATGCCTGGTTATTTATGAATCGGAAGAGCTGGAAAATTGGTGGGCAACAATGCATTATGCCTGGCAAAATGTTTTTTCCGGTTATATTAGTACAAGTATTCCTCCGACAAAAGAACAGCTTCACGAGATAATAAAATTGAACAATATTAATATCAATGGAAATAAAGAAATAAACACTTTAGAGCCTTTAAAAAAATTATTGTATCTTAATGAATTCCAATGTTCAAATACCGGCATCAGCAATTTGGAACCATTAAGAGATTTAATTAATCTTCAGGTTTTTGATTGTAAAGAAACAAAGGTTAGCAGCCTGGAACCTGTTGAAGATTTAAAAAACCTTGAAAGATTAGATGTTTCAAACACCCTGATTAATAGTTTTTTGCCATTATCAAATCTTGCAATGCTTGAATATTTAAATTGTGATAATACTCAGGTTGAAAGCTTAGAACCATTAGTAAATTTAAACAGACTAAAAATAGTTTACTGTGATAATACAAACATAGGCGTAGATGAAGTAGAACAATTCAGGATAAAACGCCCAGAGTGCTTAGTAATTTATCAGACAGATGAATTGTTAAACTGGTGGAAAAGTTTACCTGATGAATGGAAAAAAGTTTTCAGAAGTTATATAAATTTAGAAACAACACCAACAAAAGAACAGCTTCAGCAAATTGCAAATTTGGGAAAAATAAACATCAACGGCAATAACAAAATCGCCAACCTGATTCCTTTGGAAAAATTACCTTATTTGAAAGAAATAAGATTTTCAGGCACACAAATCAATGATCTTAAACCGTTGAAAAGCTTAACAAAGCTTGAACTAATTGAATGTGCCGATAATCCGGTCAGTGATATTGAACCGTTGACTTATTTACCAAATTTAGAATATCTTGATGTTTCAAACACGCAGCTCAGGGATTTTGAGCAGGTGCAGCATATAATTGGTTTGGAAACTTTAATCTGTCCGGGCACACAAATTAAAAACCTGAAATACCTTGAATACCTTACAAACCTGAAACAACTTGAATGTTTTAATACTTCCGTTAAAAGCCTTCAGCCGGTTGAAATCCTTAATCTTAAAAAATTAAAATGTTATAATACGAAAATATCACAGAAAAAAATTGAAAAATACAAAGCAAAACATCCCGATTGTGAGGTGGTGTTTTATTAAATAGTGTTTGCAAGAAAACGCCAATAACTGCGTTACGCTCATCTTAAAACTCAGTCATCCGTACGGACTCCTGATTTTTAAGATTTCGCAAGCCTTGTTCTTGACATTTTCTTATCAAACACTTAGTTTTCATGCAAAGACTAAATAGAAATTAATTTTTCAGACTCTTTCAGGTTCTGCGAACTCTGGAAGGTCTTTTTGCTTTAAAACCTTCCAGCGTCTTTCAGACCTGGAAGAGTTTATCAAATAAATAATTTTTTTACACACAGATAAACCCTGTTGAATAAAAACAATTAATAATTTTTATCATAATTAATCAGCGTAAATCTGCGTCTAATAATTTACTTTAAAGCGCCTTTTATGATGAAAAAACAAAAAATAAAAATTCGTGAATTTCAAATAGAAGATTATGACATTTTAGTTGATTTATGGCAAAAAACCGGCTTACCTTACAAAGTCAAAGGACGTGATAGCCGTGATAAAATGAAAAAGGAGATGGAACATGGCTGTGCGGTTTTTCTGCTTGCTGAAATTAGTGGTAAATTAGTTGGTTCTGTTTTAGCAACACATGACGGACGTAAAGGCTGGATAAACCGTGTAGCTGTTTTGCAGGAATATCGTAATCAGGGTATTGCGGCTTTACTTGTCAGAGAAGCCGAGAAACGATTTTACAACCTTGGCATTGAAATAATTGCCTGCCTTATAGAGGGCTGGAATAAAACCTCTATGGAAGTCTTTCCAAAATTAGGCTATAAAAAGTTTGAAGATATTCACTATTTTACCAAGAGAAAGTATCCGGAAATATGAAATTTCAGACGCAGATTCTCACTGATAAAATGAAGATTTTGAAATTCAAAATAAGTAACTAATCAGTATTAAATTTACAATGAAAATTTCTTAACAATATTATTATTGAACTGAGTAATAAGAGGAATAAGGGAAATAAGGGAAATAAGGGAAATAAGGGAAATAGGGGTAATATGGGAATATTTATATCCATTATTCCATCACTCCATTACTTATACCCATTATTCCATCACTCCATCACCCTTATACCTTTATACCCTTATACCCATTATTCCATTATTGAATTGATAAATAGTCCATTAGATAATTTTAATAGTTAGAATATTTTTTTTAGTTTTTGTAAATATAACTTATGAGAAATTTTTGTTAAAGAAAACATACTCTTATT
>JAUWSB010000148.1 GCA_030610255.1 Bacteroidota bacterium | reverse complement strand
TCAGTAAAATACCACAATCCAACAAGCCGTCAATAGTATAAGCAATTGTATGCAAAATCGGTTTATCATTATGTTTTATTGTATTATCGCAATCTTCAAACCATCCGTTTTTATTTTGTTTTTTGTTAACTATCCAGTTCAGGTTTTTAATGGCATGTTCTTTATATTTTTTGTTCCCAGTTATTTGAAAAACCATAAGCAACGGAAAGTCAACATAACTATCATAAACTCTTGCCCTGTTCATTGATGCAAATTTTTTCCAGAAACCCTTTTCATTTTGAATTTCACACAAGCGGTCAGCAGCCTTAATTGATGAATTCAAATATTTATCATTTTTAGTATATTCATATACAGATATTAATCCTCTTATAATCTGCCCTGTATTAAAAACGGTTTCAGTCAGGTTATCATCAATTCTGCCGCCCTGCCAGCCACCGCTTTCCTTTTGAATTTCAACAAGCCAGTCTGCGGCTGATAACGCAACTTTTATAATTTTTTTATTATTATTATTTTCAGCAAAATTTATTAAAGCAGGAATTATATAAGCTGTAGTTTCCGGATATGAAGCCGACCAGCCGTTTACAAGATGATAAGAACCTATTCCGTTATCTTTCATTTGTTTTTGAGAAAACAATAACCAGTTAACAGCCCTCTCAATTGCTAATTGCTTTTCATTTTCAGAAACAATGGGAATATTTTTCAGGATACTTTTTTTATTGTAATAACGATTAAAATCATTCAGTATAATAGCCCTCGCATTGCTTGAAAACAATGAAAATGAAAAATATTTTGCGTAAAGGTAAAGACTTTTAAGCATCAGATATTGAAATTATACTGCTTCTTAATGATTTTGCAAACGAAATCCTTTTAGAAGCAGTTAATGCTCGAAGAAATCAGGTTTAGTTTTTTGCAAACCTGATTTCATTCGGTATAATATCAAAAAACAAAGATAAGAGAAAAAATTAAATGAAATTAAGTAGAAATTCAATTGAAATTTATAGAAATTAACGCCAATACGATATCTCGGAATTAATCTATGATTATAGATTAGTTATATGATTTAGGGAGTTAGAGCCGCTAAGCAGTTTGAAACTGCTAAGCGGCTTAGCTTTAGATGAATTTTTGACATTTGACATTAAATATTTTTTTATTTCTTATCTCTGACTAAAATATTTTAGTAATTTTGAATCTGAAATATTTTATTAATTAGTGTAAGTCCATAAAGTATATTTTTTTTGATTTCAGAATAACGCCTGTCTATCGACAGGTAGAATTAACGATTTTTGATTTACGAAGTTATTGAAAATCTTAAATCTAAAATCGTTAATCCCGAAAGCTTTCGGGATGTTCATTATTCATTTTATTTGAATTTAGCCGACATTATGGACAGACACTAATAAGTCATTTTAAAAAATAATATAAAATCTTATTCTAATAATAATGGAAAACTTTATTGTTTCAGCAAGAAAATACAGACCAAAGACTTTTGACACTGTAATTGGGCAACAATCAATAACTTCTACATTAAAAAATGCTATACGTAACAATCAGCTTGCTCAGGCATTTTTGTTTTGCGGTCCGCGTGGAATCGGAAAAACCACATGTGCCCGGATACTTGCCAAAACAATAAATTGTGAAAATATAACAGAAAATATTGTACCCTGCGACAAATGCGAATCATGCATTTCTTTTAATCGATCTATTTCATTTAATATCCATGAATTAGATGCAGCTTCCAATAATTCGGTTGATGATATCAGGAATTTGGTTGACCAGGTTCGTATTCCTCCGCAAGTTGGAAAATACAAAGTATATATAATTGATGAGGTTCACATGTTATCACAATCGGCATTTAACGCTTTTTTAAAAACACTCGAAGAACCTCCGTCTTATGCTAAGTTTATTCTTGCAACTACCGAAAAACATAAGATCATTCCTACTATTTTATCGCGTTGCCAGATATTTGACTTTAAAAGAATAAGTATAGATGACATTGTAAAACAACTAAACTTTGTTGCAAAAAATGAAAACATCTATGCAGAAACTAATGCATTACACATTATTGCTCAAAAGTCAGATGGAGCACTCAGGGATGCTCTTTCAATTTTTGACCAGATAGTCAGCTTCACCGGTGATAAAATAAGCTATAAAAATGTAATTGAAAATTTAAATGTACTTGATTACGATTATTATTTTAAAATAATTGAAACTATCTTAAGTAACAATATCCCCGAATCGTTACTGATAATTGATGAGATAATTGATAATGGCTTTGACGGACAACATTTTTTAATCGGTCTTGGTGAGCATCTCAGGAATTTACTCGTTTGCAAAGACGCTTCAACCTTACAATTACTTGAAACAGGCGAAGATTTTAAAACAAAATACAAAGAGCAGTCAGAAAAGTGTTCTGTAAATTTTCTTTTAAAAGCATTAGATATTAACAATAACTGCGATATAAATTACAAAACCAGTAATAATAAACGCTTGCATCTTGAAATTTCAATCATGCAAATGTGTTCCATTACTTCGCCGGTTAGCGATGAAGCTCAACATACTAAAAAAACAGCATACACTCCTCCCCCGCTAAAAAAGCAACAGGTGATGGAAAAAGATACATCTTCGCTTAAGCTAAGACCAAAACCAGAACCTGAAAAACATATAACCGATACAACTGCTACAACTCCACAAATAAAAAAATCAAGTGATGTTACCCCCGGAACAATATCAATTAAACAGGCATTCAAACAGCAAAATGAAAATAATAACAAAAACGAATTTCATGAGATTAAAGAAGAATACCAAAAAGCTGCAGATGAATTTATTCAGGATCAATTAGAAAGAGTCTGGAAAACATATATTTCTTCCATTTCCGAAAAATTACCGAGTTTTTCAAATGCCATCGCCAAAAATAACCCTGTATTAAAAGAAAATTTTGTAATTGAATTTAAAACTGATAACAAACTTATTGCAAACGATAAATTAAACATTTCGGATTTATTAGGATATTTAAAAAAAGAATTAAACAACTATCAGATTCGCTTAGTGCCTGTTGTGGCAACAAAGGAAGAAAACAACATAGCTTATACGGATCAGGAGAAATTTGAAAAAATGGCAGAAAAAAATCCCGCTGTTAAAAAATTAAAAGAACAATTAAACCTTGAGATTGAATTCTAGTAGTGCGTTCTTTAATTGGCCTTACATGAAATTTATTATAGATTTTTTCTTTAGATAAGGCAAAATTCTTTAGCATAGCCGTAGCTACGGTAAATAATTTTAACGCAGTATAAAGGAAAAAGATAAATAAATTTGTAATGATAATTAGAGAACGCACTACTAGTGTCCGATAATGAACTTTAAAGTGTTCTAATGCGAACAAAAACAGCTTAATTTTTCTTATTGCAAAAACAAACTATTTTACCAACCCATTGATTTATAATACCTAATACAAAACAGCACAATTTTTGCTGTTTCTAATTGTTAGTATAACATCATTATTTGACTTATACTAATGCTGAATAGAAATGCTAAAACTTTAAAGGTCTATTCAGCACGCATAACTACTTCTAAACAGCTTTACTTCATAAACCTGTTAAGAATTAGTATAAATAAAGATATGATAACCATAATTGGTTTTTTTGGTTAGTGCTATATTTATTGTTTTATTTGCTACTATAAAATGGTTATCAAAAAAAGAGAGGGAAACCTCTCTTTTCTTTTTTAATTTGATAATAATTTTCGTAACTAATCAGTATTAAATTAACAATGATCCGCTTAGGCAGACTTAACAAATATAATTATTTAACTGGGAAATATGGGGAATAAAGGAAATAGGGGGAATCCATACGGACGCCCAGCGGTCGTAGGGGAAATAATGGTAATAATGGGTATAGGGGAAATATGGGAAATAGGGGAATATGGGTATTAGTACTTTATACCCTTATACCCTTATACCCTTATACCCATATACCTTTATACCTTTTATACTCGTATAACGTATAACATTTAACATATAACTCTTATTTATATTTGTTTGTAGCTTTGAGATACGTTAGGTTAATTAATCAGAATAGTTTATTTTTGCATTATAAACAGATCAAATTACCTGAATACGATGTCAAAATTTCTATCAAATATAATTTTAAAACTCTGGGGATGGAAAATATTTGGTGTTATCCCTCCGGGTATAAAGAAATGTGTGATACTTGCAGCACCACATACAAGTAATTATGATTTTTTTATAGCCCGTTTAGCATATTTTGTAATTGGAGTTAATGTAAAATTTCTAATAAAAAAAGAAGTTTTTAAATTTCCGTTTGGAAGAATTTTTAAAGCCTGGGGCGGCATACCAATTGACAGAAGCAAGAGAAATAATATGATAGAATATGTTTCAGGGCTTTTCAGTAAATATGATTCACTTTACATTGTTATCACTCCTGAAGGTACACGAAGCTTAGTTCGCAAATGGAAAAAAGGCTTTTATTATATTGCTCAAAATGCCAAAGTGCCAATAGCTTTAGGATATATTGATTATGGGAAAAAAGAAGGTGGTTTAGGTCCGTTGATATACCCTTCTGGTGATTTTGAAAAAGATTTTAAAACCATTACTGATTTTTACAAAACCAAAACTGCCAAACATCCGGAAAAATTTAATTTAAGCCAAAAGAACAATTAAAAAAAAGCCACTGTAGTGTGGCTATTTTTTTGTGGGAGTTACTGGATTCGAACCAGTGGCCCCCTGCTTGTAAGGCAGGTGCTCTGAACCAACTGAGCTAAACTCCCAAATATATTTTCATTAATATTTCAATCATGACCCTCCAGTATGGGATGCTCTAAACCAATAAACGAAGTGAAGTCCGTATTGACTGAGCTAAACTCCCAAAAAGGAGTGCAAAATTAATATCTTTTTTTAGAATATAAAAAAATTATTTCTGAATTTTTTTTAATTAGTTTTGCATCACCATAAATATAGTCTTTCTATAAACTAAGCATTTAGAATTTTAAAAAAATCACAAATGACAAGCACCAAATTTCAAATAAATCTCAATGACAGAAAATTCAATAATCAAAACAGTTTCAAGCTGTTTGATTTTTTGATCATTGATTTTTGGAATTTATCCATATGACTGAAAGGAATCCGTATGGACGGACAAGTTTTGTTATTTGTTTTTTGTTTTTTGGTGCTTTAATTTAAAATTTGTTTGACTTTATAGACAGACACTAAATAGAGTCATTATGCCATCTGTTTCAATATTTCAAATCATTAATATTTCTTTAATCGCTATTGTTTTGTTTTTCTTAATCAAATATTTATGGAGTATTTTTTTTGATAAAAATTACCAACCTGTTGTTTGGACACATAAAATAAAGTCAGGGGAAATTTCAAAAGAGCTAATTCGCCTTGAAAAAAATTATCCTGATAAAGTAAGGTTTTTTAACTTCTGGTTTCAGATTGAAAGAATAAAAAAGGATAACATCAAAGGTGCTTTTGCCGAATTGGGCGTATATAAAGGCGAAACAGCAAAAATAATTCATAAAATGGATGTCACAAGGAAATTTTTATTGTTTGATACTTTTGAAGGTTTTACCGATAAAGACCTGAAATTTGAAACCGGTGAAGCCGCAACTTACAGCACTATAAATTTTGCTGACACAAATTTGAAAAAAGTAAAAAAATATATTAACGGAAACGACAACATTATTTTTTGTAAAGGATATTTTCCGGATACTACCAAGGGTCTTGAAAACGAAATTTACTCACTTGTAAACATTGATGCTGATCTGTATAATCCGATAAACGACGGGCTAAAATATTTTTACCCCCGCCTTGCTGATAGTGGAGTAATTATTATTCACGACTATAACTATAAATGGGAAGGAGCTATAAAAGCCATTGATGATTTTGTAAATAATATTCCCGAAAACCTTGTTCCGGTTCCTGACATGCAAAGCAGTGTTATGATAATTAAAAACAAACAAATTTTATAAATTTTACGGAAATTATAAATTTGTATTCTTTTAAACTGGTACTGGACGAGAATGCAAAATTATTAAAACATAAGTTGCCTTAAACCAGTTAGTAATTTAATTCAATATTCGTAAAGTTTATGCGTTTCAGTATAAAACTCTTTATAATTTTGAAAACGAAACCACTCTATATAAAACTAATATATATAATCCTCTTATTATCTATAGTTGCATGCAATCCTACCAGAAGCCTGAAAAAAAATGAATACCTCCTGAAGAATAATACCGTTAAAATTGAAAGTGACAAATTAAAAATTGCTAAAGAAAATATC
>JAUWSB010000027.1 GCA_030610255.1 Bacteroidota bacterium | reverse complement strand
ACTATAAAAATCAATGTTCCAAGTGTACCAAATAAATGCATCGGTCTTTTACTGAATTTTGAAATAAAAATTATGGAAATAAGATCTAAATAACCTTTGATGAAACGTTCAAAACCGAATTTTGTAACACCATATTTTCGTTTTTGATGGTCAACAATTTTTTCACCGATATTTGAGAACCCTGCCCATTTTGCTATAACAGGAATATATCTGTGCATCTCGCCATGTATCTCAATACTTTTAATTACGTTTTTTTTGTATGCTTTTAAACCGCAATTAAAATCATGCAATTTAATTCCCGACATTATTCGTGTTGACCGATTAAAAAATTTTGACGGAATTCGTTTTGTTAAAGGGTCACGGCGCTTTTTTTTCCAACCCGAAACAAGGTCCAAGCCATCCTCTTTAATCATTTTGTATAGACCGGGGATTTCATCCGGACTATCCTGCAGGTCGGCATCCATAGTAATCACAACATCTCCAATAGCTGCATCAAAGCCCCTGTTCAACGCTGCTGATTTGCCATAATTTCTCCTGAATTTTATTCCTTTAACATTTTTATTTTCTGCAGAAAGTTTTTCAATTTCTTTCCACGAGTTATCGCTGCTCCCATCATCAATGTATATTATTTCATAAGAAAAATTATTGGATAACATAACTCTTACAATCCAATCATTTAATTCTTTTAACGATTCATCTTCGTTATATAAAGGAATTATTACAGAAATATCCATTGATTTTTTTTTGATTCTATGTTAAAAACTGTTAGTTAATAAAGATAAAAGACATCCATATGGACTCCCGTTGGTCGAAAGTATAAAGATAAAAGTCCAGATAGACTATCGGGATTACGAATTATATGTTTGGAGTTCTCGTAACTCGTATTTCGTAACTCGTAATCCCAAATTATTCGTAATATTCTACTAAAGTTGGTTTTAATTTTAAACTTGATTAAAACTAACGTAGAATCTTATACCAATTTCTCTTCTTTTTTAATAAAAATTGAAGTTATCAGAGAAAATACTACTGAAACAATTACATTCATGATAAATGCTCCGATAGCTATTGTAAACTGTGTTGTAAATTTTTCTACCATTGATAAAGCTTGTTCAAGATCTTGGTCTGAAATGTCAGGACTTGATTCAAGTATATTAAGTTCTGATTTATTAAGTGTATTCTCAAGTATTTCGGCAAATGTTGCCGGATCAATATACTTTAAAAATATAAATAAAAATATACTTACTAATATTGAGCCGAATAATCCAATCAGAAAACCGACTGAAAATGATTTACCGTAAGTAATAAAACCACCGGAATAATGATCGCGATAAATTTTTGATCCCCAGATAATCCCACCCAAAAGTATCAGATACGAAATAAAACTAATGTATGATTCTCTGTCAATATCAAAAATATGCATTAATAAACTCCATAGAATTAACAATACACCCACTATTAAACCATAGTTGAGTGAAACTTTACCGATAGATGATTTTTTTTGTTCCATAATTTATAATTTTAATTAAAACTAATATTATCTTATATATTAATATTTTAAAAATTGGTTCTAAGTCAAATAGTATATATTTTATTAAGACAAAAGATATCCATACAGACTCCCGTTGGTCGAAAGGAAAAAGATAAAAGTTAATGCAAACATAATAAATTTATACTTATTTTAAAAAAAATAATAAAATATATTGTATAATATGGTACTTCTTTGTATTTTTGCAACGGGTAAGTCTTATACGACCAGCTCCTGTTAAACTCCCCCAGGGTCGGAAGGCAGCAAGGGTAAACGGTTGTAGCAGTGCGATATAAGTAGCTTACCCTTTTTTAATTATTAATTAAGACAAAAGATATCCATACGGACTCCTGAAGCGAAGCTAACGACACGAAGTTAGCCCGCATGGGCCCGTCTGGGCGTTGGTCGAAAGTAAAAAGATAAAATGCTAATAAAAATTCACGCTAAAAATCTAAGTTCGCGTCAAATCAAGACTGTTGTTGAATGTCTTTATGACGGAGGTATAATAATTTACCCTACTGATACTGTTTATGGATTGGGCTGTGATATTTTTAAATCAAAAGCAGTTGAAAAAATTGCACTTATCAAAGGTATAAAAAAAGAAAAAGCAAATTTTTCGTTTATTTGCCATGACCTCAGCCAATTATCTGATTATACAAAACCTATCAGTAACGAAATTTACAAATTAATGAAAACAAGCCTTTCGGGACCTTTCACTTTTATTCTTAATGCTAATAACAAAGTACCGAAATTATTTCAGAGTAAAAAAAAATCCGTTGGAATACGAATACCTGATAATAATATAATAAGTGAAATTGTTAAGAAATTAGGAAATCCGATAATGTCAACTTCAATACATGATGAAGATGAAATAATTGAATACACAACCGATCCTGAATTAATTCATGAGAAATATAAAAATATTGTTGATATCGTTATTGACGGAGGTTACGGCGATAATGAAGCTTCAACAATAGTTGATTGTACAACAGATGAGATTATGATTTTAAGAGAAGGAAAAGGTATTTTGTAAATTTCTTTATAAACTTTTTTTTAATTTTGTGTAACATTTTTTAATTAATGATATAAAGGTATAGAATGTGACTAATTTTTCAGAGAAAAAAATAATTGAAGGATTTCTAAATAATGACGGAATTTTTTTAAAGAATCTTTATGAAACTTTTTTTCCGGTAATTAAACAGTTTATTAAAAATAACAGCGGCACCGAAACCGAAGCATGGGATATATTCCAGGATGCTTTATATATAATTTTTTCAAAAGTCAAAAATAATAAATTTGAACTTACGTGCTCATTCAATACTTATCTATACTCAATATGCAGGCATCTGTGGTTAAATCAGATAAGAAAAAACAGAATAATGAAAGTAGAATTTATAGACTGTGAAATATTTATTAAATTAACTGACGAGTCTGATATTGAAAAGGAACATATTTTAAATTTAGAATATTTTTTATTCCGTGAACATTTTAACAAATTAGATAAAAAATGTAAAAAACTAATCAAATTATTTCTAAAAAAACTGTCATTTAATGAAATAGCAAAAAAATTGAATTACAAAAATGCCATGGATGCCAGAAGAACAAAATACACATGTAAGACTCTTTTGATAAATCGCATAAAAAATGACCCTAAATATAAGGAGTTACAAAAAGATGAAAAAACAAATTAACTACAGCAAACTGATTGATAAATATATCAACGGTGAAATGACTGAGGATGAATTAAAATTATTTGAAAATGAATTGAAAATTAACCCTCAACTTAAAGCCGAACTTGAGCTTCATAAAAAAATTGACAATGCTATCATTAATGATGACCTTGCAAATTTTAATAAAAAAATAAATGATATTCATTCTGAATATACTTCAAGTAAAGTTGTTCATAAAACAAAATTTATACAAAAAAATATATATTATCTTGTTGCTGCAATAATAATTTTAATAATAGCCATAGCAAGTATTATTTATTTTTCCAATAACAAAAAGCTTTCTAATACAGAAATATACAGCATGTATTTTAAACCTTACGAAACTATTAATAAAAGGTCGGCTGAAACAATAACTAATGATGATATTTATAAAGAAGCTCTTCGTAATTATAACAAAGCAAATTATTCAAAAGCTATAATATTATTCTCACAATTATTTGAACAGGATGATTCATATATGGCAGCTTATTTATATGCAGGTATTTCTTTAATGGAAAACAATAACTTTCCCGAAGCAGAAAAATCATTTCAAACTATTATTAATAATAATAACATCTGTTACATTCAACAGGCTGAATGGTATTTAGGACTGTGTTATCTAAAAGCCAATAAAAGCAAAAAAGCAAAAAAACAATTTAACAAAATTATCTCCCGCCAAGGATTTTATGAAAATAAAGCAAAAGAGATACTAAATAAACTTTAACAAATTTTAGAATTAGGGGATAGAAGTTATAAGTTAGAGCCAGTAATAAAACATTGATTTTTCAATAAATGAATAACAAATATGATGTAATAATCATTGGTGCCGGTCCTGCAGGATTAGAATGCGCTCATCAACTAAAAAATTCCAATAAATCCGTATTAATTATTGAAAAAAATGAAAGTATTGGCCCTAAAGTATGTGCAGGCGGTTTAACAAATTTAGCTAATAATTTTTATATTCCCGAAGACAAAACAAGAAATTTCGCAAAACAAATTATTTTCTTAAATAAAAAACAATATAACATAACACTTGTTAATCCAATTAAAACCATAAGTAGATCAGACTTAGGGCAATATCAATTAAATAAAATAAAAAATTCACACAACATACAAATACTGAAAAACACAAAAGTAAAAGAAATAGAAGATAACAAAGTTTTTACTATTGATAACCAAATATTTCATTTTAAATATCTGGTGGGTGCTGACGGATCAAATTCAATTGTAAGAAAATATCTTGGATTAAAATCAGAATTTTGCTTTGGTTTTTATTATGAAATCCCAAAAATAACAAATGATTTTATCTGGTATGTAAACCCAAAAGAGCTTAAATCAGGATATATCTGGACATTCCCACATAAAAATCACACAAACATTGGAGTATATTTTCATCCAGGGCAACTTAGTGCTAAAGAAGCAAAAAATATTTTAGAAAAAAACCTTACAAACAATGGCCATAAATTCTCTACAAAAGAAATTAAGGGTTCTACAATTAATTATTGTTTCAAAGGATATATGTTCAATAGAATATTTTTAGTTGGAGACGCAGCAGGATTAGCATCAAAAACCACAGGCGAAGGAATTTCTTTTGCTCTAACAAGCGGCAAAGAAATTGCAAAAAAAATAATTGAATCAAACTACACAACAACCGAACTTAACAAAATAGTAAAAATTAAGAAAAGACAAGAAATATTGCTAAATATTTACGAAATTATTCCATTTTTGCAAAACTTCTTATACAAAACATATATTAATTCGATGAAAAACAAATGGTTTCAAATATATTTCGGAAACTAAAGAATATTAAATATTCAAAATTAGAAGGTGACCTGTATATTGACAAAACCAACAGGCTTTTGTATGCCACTGATGCATCGGTTTACCGTGAAATTCCTTTGGCAGTTACCAGACCTAAAAATGAAAATGATATTAAAATATTAATTGATTTTGCAAAAGAAGAACACATTTTTTTAATTCCGAGAACGGCAGGGACTTCACTTGCAGGGCAGGTAGTTGGTGCAGGGATTGTTGTGGATGTATCAAAATACATGACAAAAATCCTTGAAATAAATAAAAAAGAACATTGGGTAAAAGTACAGCCTGGCGTTGTTTTGGATGAGCTTAACAAAGTAATTGCAGAAAAAGGATTGTTTTTTGGTCCTGAAACTTCTACGTCAAACAGGTGTATGATTGGGGGAATGGTCGGGAATAACTCATGCGGAGCCCATTCATTAATTTACGGAAGCACACGTGATCATATTATCTCGGTAAAAGCAATCCTGAGTGACGGCTCAACTGTCGAGTTCGGGCCAATATCCGATAAAGAATTTATTTCAAAATGCAAAGGCAATTTTTTAGAAAATAAAATTTACAGAAATATTAACGAGATACTTTCAGATACCGGAAATCAAAAAAATATCCGTAAAGAATTTCCCGACAAAACAATCAAAAGAAGAAATACCGGGTATGCCATAGATCTACTGCTTGAAACAAATCCATTTACTAAAAACACCGAAGATTTTAACTTTTCAAAACTTATTGCAGGTTCTGAAGGAACTCTTGCCTTTATTACCGAGATAAAATTAAATTTAGTTCAGCTTCCACCAAAGGAAAAGGTGCTTGTTTGTATTCATTTTAACACAATCGACGAAGCTTTACACGCCAATCTGATTGCCCTCAAACATGAACCCGGCTCAATTGAGCTAATAGACGATGTTATTACTAATTGCACCAAAGATCATATTGAACATAAAAAAAACAGGTTTTTTATTAAAGATAATCCTGCTGCTATTCTGATTGTTGAATTTGCAAGAGAAACCAGAGAAGAATTACTAAGCATCACTCAACAAATGGAAAAAGATCTACGAGAAGCAGGTCTGGGATATTTTTTTCCATTGATATTCGGCGAAAACATACAAAAAATATGGAACTTACGTAAAGCCGGTCTCGGCTTGTTATCAAACATTCCGGGGGATGCAAAGCCTGTCCCTGTTGTTGAAGATACTGCTGTTAATCCCGAAGTATTGCCCGAATATATTAAAGAATTTCGAAATCAACTTGATAAACACGGATTAAGTTGTGTTTACTATGCACATATTGCAACAGGAGAATTACACCTCCGCCCTATCCTTAACCTGAGAAAGATAAAAGATGTAGAGCTTTTTTATACAATTGCCCTTGAAACAGCTAAACTTGTTAAAAAATATAAAGGGTCGCTGAGCGGTGAGCATGGTGACGGCAGATTGAGAGGTGAGTTTATTCCTTTAATGATTGGTGATAAAAATTACAATTTGATTAAAGAAATCAAAGCAACCTGGGATCCTGATAATATTTTTAATGCAGGAAAAATTATTGATACTCCCAAAATGAGTACAAGTTTCAGGTATCAGCCCGGACAAAAAACAAAAGAAATTGCAACAATTTTTAATTTTTCAAAAGAGATGGGAATTTTGCGGGCTGCAGAAAAATGCGTTGGTTCAGGCGATTGTCGTAAGTCAGAAATAATCGGAGGGACAATGTGTCCGAGCTTTATGGCAACACGCGATGAAAACAAAACAACAAGAGCAAGAGCAAATATTCTACGGGAATTTCTAACAAACTCCGGTAAAAAAAATCCTTTTAACCACAAAGAAATTTATGAAATTATGGATTTGTGTCTTTCATGCAAAGGATGCAAATCGGAATGCCCTTCAAGCATTGATATCACAAAATATAAAGCCGAGTTCCTTCAACATTATTATGATTCAAATGGAATTCCTTTGCGAACCAGAGCTATTGCTTATATATCTCAGCTAAATAAATTAGGTTCCCGCTTTCCACAAATTTATAACTTAATTATCAAAAATAAATTCACTTCGGGTTTAATGAAAAAAGTTTTGGGTTTTGCCCCGAAAAGAAGCATTCCATTATTATACAAGATAACCTTACGAAAGTGGGCAAAAAAATATTTAAATAAAATCCAAACAGACATAAATCTAAAAGGTAAAGTTTATTTGTTTGCCGATGAATTCACTAATTATAATGATACTGAAATAGGTATTACCACCATAAAACTTTTAACTAAACTTGGTTACACGGTTGAAATTCCTAAACATTTTGAAAGTGGAAGAACATTTCTATCAAAAGGTTTGCTAAGAAAAGCCCGGAAAATTGCAAATAAAAACATCAGCTTATTAAAAGATATAATTTTAGACGAAACACCATTACTTGGCATTGAACCTTCAGGGGTACTTACTTTTCGTGATGAATATACTGAACTTGTGGACAATGATTTAAAAGAAGCAGCTAAAAAATTAGCTAAAAATTCATTTATGATTGATGAATTTATTGTAAATGAAATAAAGAAAGGAAATATTACAAAACAACAATTCACAAAAGAAAACCAATTTATTAAGCTGCATGGGCATTGTCATCAAAAATCACTTGCTTCAACTGAACCAACAAAAGAAATGCTTTCGTTTCCTGAAAATTATAAGGTTGAAGAAATCAAATCGGGATGTTGTGGTATGGCGGGCTCATTTGGCTATGAAAAGGAGCATTATGATTTATCAATACAAATTGGTGAATTAATATTATTTCCTGAAATCAGAAAATCTGCCAAAGAAACCATTATTGTTGCTCCTGGCACCAGTTGCCGCCAACAGATATTTGATGGAACAGGACGAAAAGCCTTGCATCCTGTGGATGTTTTATACAATGCGTTACTGTAAGAAGTTTTATAACCAGTTAACAGGGTAGTTCTGAATAATGGAATATTGAGCTTACTCATCCGATGACTCCAAGTCATCGGATGAGTATTAAATTTTGTTATTGCAGTAGTAATTTTATTATTGTTTTTTATAACCATAAACTAAAAAAAGCACTCCGGGAATTAAAAACAGCAGGCAATAAATAATTGCTGCTAAAACATTATTTTCCGATAAATACAATAGATATAATCCCATAATCACACTTATAAAAATCAGGATAATTCCGCCTTCTTTTTCCCTGAACCATGCAAAAATATATCCTAAAACTGCAATTCCGAGAAGTGACATTATAGTTATTAGTTGACCGTTTTGTTCGCCTGATAAGCCGGGTATTCCCTCACCTATCATAAATGCAAGGAAAAAAACAACTGATAGAAATCCTGTGATACGAGCAATCCATTTAATAATTTTCATTTTTAAATATATTATAAAGTATCAAAATTCAATAATCTGACGCTAAAATAGAAAATTCTAAAATAGCCTCCAAAAAATATTGACTTTTAATCTTTTATGCTTATTTTGTGGAACTTTCATTAACCCTGTTTCTGTTTTATTTTTTTATCAAAAAAATCATACCGCAGTAAACTGCAAGATAAAAGTAAAAAGAAGTTGGCAGTGGTAGTAAAACTTTGAACATGGAACATGGAATCCCGACCTCCTTCGTCGGTATGGGACTTCACTTCGTTCAGCCTGAAAACCTGAAACTTGTAAATTACTTATTCTCAAATACCAGCTTATTATCCTTAAAATCAATATTTATTTCCGAATCTTTAACAACTTTTCCTGCAAGTATCATTTTTGACAGTTCATTCAGGATGTTTCGCTGCATAATGCGTTTTATCGGTCTTGCTCCAAATTGAGGGTCATATCCCATTTCAGCAATATGGTCAATTGCTTTATCTGTAATTGAAATTTTAATATCATTTTGAGCCAGCATTTTCTTTATAAGTTCAAACTGTAATTTTACAATATTTTTTATTTCTTCTTTTGTAAGTGGCTTAAACATAATGATTTCATCAATACGGTTAAGAAATTCAGGGCGGATGGTTTTTTTCAATAAATCGAAAACTTTCATTCTTGTTATGTTAATAATTTCTTCACGATTATCTTCAGTAATTCTTTTTAGCTTTTCCTGGATAATATGAGAACCAATGTTTGAAGTCATGATTATGATAGTATTTTTAAAATCCACTACCCTGCCTTTATTATCAGTTAATCTGCCATCATCAAGAACCTGCAGCAGGATATTAAAAACATCAGGATGTGCTTTTTCAATCTCATCTAACAGGACAACTGAATACGGTTTTCTTCTTACTGCTTCGGTTAGCTGTCCGCTTTCATCATATCCGACATATCCCGGAGGCGCCCCAATCAACCGTGAAATCGAATGACGTTCCTGATATTCCGACATATCAAGTCTTACCATTGAGTTTTCGTCATTAAATAAAAACTCTGCCAAAGCTTTTGCCAGCTCGGTTTTCCCAACACCAGTAGTTCCAAGAAAGATAAATGAGCCTATCGGACGTTGAGCATCCTGCAGTCCTGCCCTACTCCTTCTGATAGCATCGGAAATTGCTTCAATAGCATCGTGCTGCCCAACTACTCTCATGTGAAGCTCAGTTTCAAGATTTAATAATTTTTCTCTTTCACTCTTAAGCATCCTGCTTACGGGTATCCCAGTCCAGCGTGAAACAATGTCAGCAATTTCTTCTGAGGTAACTTCTTCATTTATCATAGCCGCATCTCCCTGTAATTCCTGTAATTTTATCTTTAATGCTTCTAAATCGCCTTCCAACTTTTGAATTCTACCATATCTGATTTCAGCTACTTTTCCAAAATCACCATCACGTTCAGCCTGCTCAGCTTCAAATTTTGAATTTTCTATGTCATTTTTTATTTGCTGGATTTTTTCAACTACTTCTTTTTCAGCTTGCCACTTGGCTTTCAACTGGTTTCTTTCATCATTCAGGTTAGCAAGTTTTTTGTTTAGCTTATCAAGTTTTGCTTTATCTTTTTCTCTTTTAATAGCTTCTCGCTCAATTTCCAACTGTCTGATTCTTCTTTCAATTATTTCCAACTCTTCAGGTACCGAGTTAATTTCAAGTCGTAATTTTGCTGCTGCTTCATCAATTAAATCTATTGCTTTATCAGGAAGAAAACGATCGCTGATATACCTTTGAGAAAGTTCAACTGCGGAAATAATTGCTTCATCTTTAATCCTGACATGATGATGCGTTTCATATCTTTCCTTTAAACCACGCAAGATAGAAATTGCATCTAAAGTATCGGGCTCATTAACCATAACAATCTGGAACCTTCTTTCAAGAGCTTTATCTTTTTCAAAATATTTTTGATATTCTTTTAAAGTGGTTGCACCGATAGCTCTTAGCTCTCCTCTTGCAAGAGCAGGTTTTAAAATATTTGCTGCATCCATTGCTCCTTCACCGGCACCGGCACCAATAAGAGTATGTATTTCATCAATGAATAAAACTATCTCACCATCCGATTCAATTACTTCCTTAACAACGCTTTTGAGTCTTTCTTCAAACTCACCTTTATATTTAGCCCCTGCAATTAATGCACCCATGTCTAAAGAGAATATAAGTTTTGATTTAAGGTTTTCCGGAACGTCGCCATTTATAATTCTATGTGCCAAACCTTCGGCAATGGCTGTTTTTCCTGTTCCCGGCTCACCAATCAATATCGGATTGTTTTTGGTTCTTCTTGTT
Organism: Bacteroidota bacterium; assembly: GCA_030610255.1. Classification (GTDB taxonomy): domain Bacteria; phylum Bacteroidota; class Bacteroidia; order Bacteroidales; family JADFUO01; genus JADFUO01. The sequence continues at coordinate 7,153 of JAUWSB010000027.1, read as the reverse complement.
AATATCTGGAGTATCCTGCGAATCTCTTCATCCCTGCCAATAACAGGGTCCAACTTACCCAAGCGTGCCAGATCGTTTAAATTACGAGCATACCTGTTTAATGCATTATATGTATCTTCTGCTGTCTGGCTATCAACTGTTGAGCCTTTACGTAATTGCTTTATTGCAGTTTTAAGATCTTTTTCAGTAACTCCGTTATCTTTTAACAACTTTGATGCAGTATCATTTGTTGCTAAAATTCCAAGCAGAATATGTTCAATTGATACAAACTGGTCGTTAAATTCTTTTAGATAAGATTTTGCTTTTTGTAAAGCTGTTTTTGCATCACGCGATAAAAATGGCTCACCACCAGAAACCTTTGGATACGACTCAATTATCTTATCCAATGCCTGATTAAATATAACAAGATTTACATTTAATTTTTTCAATAAAAAAGGAATTACATTTTCATCAACAGTCAGGATACCCTTTAAAATATGAGTATTCTCAATAGCTTGTTGATGATTTGCCATTACAATTTCCTGTGCTTTTTGTATGGCTTCCTGTGATTTAATTGTGAAATTATTAAAGTTCATATTTTTAATATTAAATGTTTGATGTTTGATGCCTGCCACGTGAAATGCGACACTTGCCCTGTGAAATTTGAGGTACGAAAATATTTCATCAGGGAAGGAGCATATTTCACTGTGGTTTGACGTTTAATTTAATTATCAGACAAATTTAACAAAGATTTTGCCAATAAAAAAAACATTATAATAATTGATATTTTGTCAGAGTTATTTTAAAAACTTAACTTTTTGTCTTGATTGTAAATTAGTTAACAAAATTTAGCTGAATATTTGACAGTAATTTTTATTTTAGCTTTAAAAATCTAATTTCAAAACAATATTTTTTAAAAAATTGCATTGTAAACTTAAACACATTTTATCTATTTTAGCAGCCTCAAATTATTTTTGAGATTTCTTTACAGAAAATTGAATGAAAAAGGTTTTAATATTTATACTGACACTCTTATGTTTTAATAGTTTTGCACAGGAATGCGAAATAACCGTTGAGGGAGAAACTCCAATTTGTCCGGAAAATTACATTACACTAAGTGTTGAATATTCCGACACATTGAAATATTTATGGCTACCCGGAGATGAAACAACAGCTTCTATTGTTGTTAATCCCGACACAACAACCAAATATTTTGTAAAAGTTTATAATGAAAATTATAATTGTGAAGATTCGGTAATTATTGATGTTTATCCAAAAATCAATATAGAATTTGAACAACTGGAAAGAACCTGTCCCGGCATTGATGCAAATTGTGAAGCACAAGTTAAAGCAATTGCTTCAGGCGAATTTTCTTCAGATGAATATACATATATATGGGATGTTCAGTGGGTTGACCCCGGAGATTCATCTTTGGCATTAGGACTTTGCGGAAATATTACTTATAACCTACAAATTATTGATAATTATGGTTGTAAGCTTGACACCTCATATAAAGTTAAATCTTTCCGTTCTCCTGAAATTAAAATAACTGCTGATCCCGACAGCATTGTTTACATAAAAAAACCATGGATAACTTTTTCGTTTGACAACCTTTCAATTGACACACTTGAAGTTACAAACTGGGAATGGGATTTTTTAGGCGATAGCAGTATTACTTCAACTCAAAAAAGCCCGAGACATCTGTATACCGAAGAAGGTACATATAATGTTTTACTTAAAATTACCGACTCAAACGGGTGTGATACAACTTATACTTTTCCGGTTGAAGTTAAGCCGGTTAAATTGCTAATTCCCAATATTATTACACCAAATGGAGATGGAAAAAACGATGAACTAATGTTTGTTGAAGATTCGGGTGAATCAGATTATGAATTGGATAAAGTTATAAATGATTATTATATCAGTAATGAACTTGTAATTTTTAATCGTTGGGGAAAAAAAGTATATGAAATTAATAATTATAAAAACGACTGGGATGGCGGAAACCTTTCAGATGGCGTTTATTTTTATATTTTAAAATGCCATGGTGAATTTGGTGATGATGTTTTTAAAAGCTCGCTTACAATAATCGGAAGTGGAAAATAATTAATTTTTCGGGTTTAACATTGAGATTTAAACATTGAAATTTGAACTTATTAAAAATAATTTACACACAAAAACAGAATATTACCATTTTTTTCTACTTTTGCTTAATTAAATATATAATTAATGTTACGATACTTTTTTATATTATTAACAATACTTTTTTTTATTTCATTTGCATGTAATAACAGCGGAGGAAACAAAGAAAAGCTCATACCAGCCGATGTTGTTAATAATCCAAACACCGCCTCTGGTGATGCAGATTTTGACAAATTACCGAAAATTGAATTTTATGAAGAAGTTCATGATTTTGGAAATGTTATTCAGGGTGAAAAAGTAACCTATGGATTTAAATTTAAAAATGTTGGAAAATCAGATTTAGTAATCTCAAAAGTAAGCACAAGTTGTGGATGTGCAGTAGGTAGTTATCCAAAAACTCCTGTCAAACCCAACAAAGAAGATGTAATAAGTGTAACTTTTGACAGTTATAAAAGAAAAGGATTTCAAAATAAAACAATAACGGTTGTTTCTAATACACAACCCAATAAAAAAATTATCAGGATAAAAGCAATTGTAATCAATCCTGAAAAACTTTAATAATTATTTTAACAAAAAACAACAACTATGAATTTATTACACATTATTTTAATGATGCCGCAAGAAGGTGAAGATGGCGGTGGCTTTATGTCATTTCTTCCTTTAATATTAATTGTTTTGGTTTTTTATCTGTTTTTTATTCGTCCGCAAATGAGAAAATCCAAAGACCAGAAAAGATTCAGAGAGGCAATAAAAAAGGGAGACAAAATTGTAACTATCGGAGGCATCCATGGCAAAATACTTGAAGTAAGAGAAACTACTGTTATAATTGAAGTTGAAGGTCAGAACCGTCTGACAATTGAAAAATCTGCAATTTCATTTGGAAAGGATAGCCAATTAGGGCAAAATAAATAATAAAAAAATAATAAAAAATTGAAACCCGGCGATTTTATTGAATTCATCAAGAAGGTTGTTACACCAAAAGATGAAAAATTCAGAAATCAGCTTTCTATTTTCCTTATTTGTTTTGGTATTTCTTTTTTTATCTGGATATTGATAAAAATGTCAAAGGAATATTATTCAAATGTTGAATATCCTTTGGTTTATACCAATATCCCTGAAGATAAATTACTTACCAACTGCCATGACAGTACTTTGATTTTACGAATAAAATCAAAAGGATTCAGGCTTTTTTCAATTAAATATCTAAAGAAACATAGAGCTATCGGTATTAACCTTAACAGAGCTAACTTAAGAAAAAGCCGGTACGAAAATACAATCTATGTTTTAACATCGCCTCTGAAAAAAGATATTGAAAAAAAATTATATCTGACAGACGAATTAATATTAATTTCGCCCGACACTTTGCATTTTAATATTGAGGAGATTGTAAATAATAAAATTCCGGTTCGCGCCGATCTTTCTATAATATACAAAAAACAATATATGCTTTACGATTCAATTAAATTAAATCCCGATAGTATTATTGTTAGCGGCCCACAGGAAACAATTGACACAATTAAATTTATAAGAACAGCAAAAATAGAATTATTAAACCTAAGTGAAAATAAATCATTTCCTTTAAAAATTATTAAGCCAATAATATCACCTAATATCAAATATTCTACTGATACTATCAATGTATTTATTCCTGTTGAAAAATATACAGAAGCAACTATTGAGATACCTGTCGGTGTAATAAATAATGATTCAATCAACATTATAAGCTTTCCCGAAAAAGCACAGCTAACTTATTTAGTAGCATTAAAAGATTATAAACGAATAGATTCGGAGATGTTTTCTGTAGGAATCAATTACAACGAAAACATCAAAAACAATAAGACCTTAAAACTGAAAGTTTCTAAGCAACCCGGTTTTATCAGAATTACAAAAATAAAGCCCGAAAAAGTTGAATATATTATTTTAAAATAATGCTTAAGATTGGAATAACAGGAAGTATCGGAAGTGGAAAAACCACTGTTTGCACGGTGTTTGAAATTCTATGCATAAACGTTTATCATGCCGATATTGAAGCAAAAAAATTCCTTAGCAAAGAATCTGTAAAGAAAAAAATCAAATATCTGTATGGTAATAGTATTTTCGATAAAAACGGCAATATTGACAATAAAATTTTAGCTTCCATTGTTTTCAACAATCCACATTCACTTGAAAAATTAAATTCACTGATACACCCTTTGGTAAAGTCGGATTTTGAAAGTTGGTTAAAAAAATACAAAAAGAAAAAATATATCTTACACGAAGCTGCAATAATATTTGAAAGTGGTTTTTACAAAGATTTTGATGCAATAATTACTGTTTCAGCACCAAAAGATTTAAGAATTAAAAGAGTAAAACAAAGAGACAATACAACCGAACAAGAAATTTTAAACCGGATGAAATTTCAATTAAGTGATGAAGATAAAGTTAAAAAAGCAGATTTCATAATTTATAATGATGAGCAACAATTATTAATTCCACAGATACTGAAAATTCATAATGAATTGATACGTAAATTCTAATTCTTCGCATTAAAATGTAAACAGTCATTGATAGTCATCCATACGGATTTCTTCGGTCATTTTGCTTGGTTGTCATTCGCTTCGCTGTTATTCAGTTGTAAATAAGCTTTTTAATAACTTTGGTTTAAGTTTAAAACGTTATAATCAGGATAATATAATTCTCCTATGAAAGTAACCAGAAGAATAAAATTATTGCTTTTGCTTCAATTCCTGTTTTTATGGAATTTATCTTCAACATCTCAATGTGATTCGGTGAAATCCAGGTTTGCCTTAGGTTTGCGGCAACACTATGGTTTTATAATTATACATTCAAAAGATATTCGTAATATTTCCAATTCATATCCATTGGGAACAGAATTGGATTTTAACTGGCTATATATAAGGAAAAAAGACTGGGATTTATGCAATTGTTATCCCAGAATCGGATTTTCATTAACTTTTTGGGATTTTGATAATCCGGCAATTTTAGGTTATGGAATTACTTCATTATTTTATGTTGAACCTTTTTTCGGGATACAAAACAAGCTCAGTATATCAATAAGAGCAGGGGCAGGATTTTCATATTTAACTAATCCTTATGATGAAACAAAAAATCCGGATAACCAATCTTATAGTACAAATATCGGCTTTCCGCTTCTGCTGAATTTTACATTTAATTACAGAATAAATCCGAAACTGTACCTTAACCTTGCTGCAAATTATAATCATATTTCAAATGGTGGTGTTAATGAACCAAACAAAGGAATAAATTATCCGACTGCAAGTTTGGGAATAGATTATTATTTTCATTCATTAAAATTAAAGAAAAGAAAAAAAATAAACTGGCGAGAACTTCACAAACCACAAAAACGAACGGATTTTGCATTTTTTGCGTCTGCCAAGCAATTAAATCATTATGAATTTAAAAAATATTTTATTTTCGGATTTTCGGTAAGCAGAAGTTGGCAGGTTGGAAGAATTAATGCATTAACAGCAGGTTTGGAATGGTTAGTTGACGGTGCTAAAAAAGAAGAAATTAAAAGAGACGAAAATTTTAGCGGCGACTACCAAAGAGGTGGAATTATGTTTGGAAATGAATTTTTACTCGGTCGTTTTATTTTCAGTCAGCAAATTGGTATTTACTTCTACAAACCATACAAAGTTGATGATTTTTATTATCAGAGATATGGACTGGTTTTTAGAATAACAGATGAATTTTTTGCAGGTGTTAGTTTAAAAGCCCACCGTCATGTTGCTGACTTTTTTGATTTTAGGATTGGTGTGTCCCTATAAAAAGACAAAAGATAAAAGACAAAAGCGACACGAAGTCCATACGGATTCACTTCGTTTCATTAGCCCGTATGGGTAAAAAGTGAAGCGAAGCAAGCGACACGAAGTCCATCCATACGGACTCCTTTCAGTCGTACGGATTCACTTCGTTTCATTAGCCCGCATGGGCCCGTATGGGATAAAAGTTTAATGTTTGATGTTTGATGATGCAGTATCACTAACTGTAGCAGTATGAAATTTCCTGCTACTGCTGCTGCTGCTACTTGTTTATAAATTTCCGCCAAAGATGACTTTAGTTAAAAAACTTGATTTAAATATAACTTAGAAACTTCCTCTGATTGCAATAATAAAATTCCTTCCGGGTGCACATATTCCTGATGAATACGGGCGATAGCGGTAGTTAAGTAGGTTTTCAATACCTGCATCTAATTCTATTACAGGATTAAGTTTAACCGAAGCTTTAATATTCATTGTCCACCATGAAGGAGAATAAGGATTTCCGTCCGCATCTTTTGCATACAAATATGCTTTGTTTCTCTCACTGAATGACAAATTTTTATAACTGATCTTTCCATTATAAATGGCATATAACTCAACTCTGAATTTTTCAGTTTTATAGCCTATTGCAGTACTTCCAAACAAAGGGGCAACGTGCCTGAGAGGTATATCTTCTTCATCCACACCATGAGTATAAGTTAAATTTGTTCTAAAAGTAAAATGATTTGAAATACCGGAATTAAATGAAACACTTCCACCATATATATATGCTTTTCCTGTATTTACAACAGCTTCAACTTTGCTTAGTTCACCATCATACATTATTGAATCTTGGCCGTTAAAAGTAAAATCCCTTCTAACCATAGCATCAATTAAATATGTATAAAAAACTGTTGCTTTAATTTCTGTCTTATCAGAAATATTTTTAATTACACCAACATCAATATTATAGGCATATTCGGGTTTAAGATTTCCGTTAGGAACGACAACACTACCGGGTTCCGAATCAAAAACCTTAGCAACATCATCAAGGTTAGGCGCCCTAAAACCGGAAGAAGCATTAATATTAAATTGCCATGTTTCGGATGGCCTGTAAACCAGACCTAATGAACCATTCAAAGCTCCTGTATTAATATCAATTTTATTAAACGGGAAATCAAAAAATGACTTGTCAATAAATTTTGAATGTAAAATAACATAACTATACCTCAGACCCGTAGAAAAAGTAATTCTTTCACTAATATTTGATT
>JAUWSB010000180.1 GCA_030610255.1 Bacteroidota bacterium | reverse complement strand
GCAATGTCAAGCAGGGCAAAAGTTACTCCAAATAAAATTACTTTTTTATCTGAATTTTTCAACCTATTTAATTTTTCAATTAGGTCATCATAATTATTCAAATAAAATCCGCTATCAGGATTACCACTTTTTTCAATAAAATCTTTAATCATATAAACCAAAGACGAATTTTCCCTTTCATGATAAGAAGGTAAAAGTGCAAGGATACAATAATCACTTACATTTCCGTAAAATATTTCAAAACACCGGCGAAAGCTTTCTTCATAAACTCTTGTATCACTAATATAATGTTTGCTTTTAATTGAACCAGTTGTGCCACTGCTTAGAAAAACTAATGAGGGCTTGCTGTTTCCTGTAATAATTTCATGATTTTTAAAAAATTCAATTGGTAAAAACGGGATTTGCAAGTAATGCTTAATTTCGTTAATTTTAACGGCAAGCCGGTCGGTAAATTCCCTGTAAATTGAATTGTTCCGGTACTGATAACGAAATATTTCAAGGGCAGTTTCGTTAAAACTATCAACACTGCTAATGTTAAAAATATTTTTATTGAAGTTGAAAGAGTTCATTAATACAAAGGTAATAATTGTTATTGAAATTAAATTTTGTAATTTTATACCGATGAAAATAATCCTTAAAACCGGTTTATTAATTTTTTCAGGGATTTTAATAATTTTATCTTCCTGTAGAAAATTTGAGGAATATCCCATTATTCCACATATTGAATATGTAAGTTTTGCTAAAATTTACAATGATTCATTAGAAGCATATACCAAAGGGATTTTAACTATTTCTTATACTGATGGCGACGGTGATATCGGTTTAAAACAAAGTGATACTATACCTCCTTATGATTATAATTTATTTATTTCCTATTTTGAAAAACAGAATGGTGAATTTGTTGAGCTTATTTTAGACCCTCCCTTAAATGCCCGCATTCCAATGCTCACACCAAGCGGAATAAACAAATCAATAAAAGGTGAAATTGAAGATGAAATTTTTTTAAACTATACATCGCAATATGACACTATTCGCTTAGAAGTTTATATCCTTGATAGAGCTTTACACAAAAGTAATGTCGTTCAAACTCCTGAAATTTATATTAAATGATTTTCCTTTGAATTTTATCATTAATTTTGTATAAATTACCAAAATATTTAGAATTCAAAGTCTGATCAAAAAATGAACAAATCATACTCTAACAGGAAATATATCATAATTTCCATATTTATTATTGTTGGAGTAATTTTTCTCGTCCGTTTATTTTTGTTACAGGTACTTGATAATGAATATAAATTATCGGCTCAAAATAATGTTCTCAGGTATGTAACACAATATCCTGCAAGGGGTTTAATTTATGACAGAAACGGGGAACTACTCGTTTATAACGAAGCAGCATATGATCTACTTGTAATTCCTAAACAAGTTAAAAATATTGATACTGCCGAGTTATGTAAATTACTGAAAATTAATAAAGACCAGTTCATCACCCGGTTAGAAAAAGCACGGAAACATTCTTACTATAAACCATCTGTATTTTTAAAACAAATCTCCAGGGAAGACTATGGTTACCTGCAGGAAAAATTATATAAATATTCCGGATTTTATGTTCAGGCCCGTACGCTCAGAAAATATCCCATTCCTTTTGCTGCACACATTTTAGGCTATGTAGGCGAAGTTGACAAAAAAGATTTGGAAAATGAAAAATATTACAGACAAGGCGACTATATCGGTAAAAATGGTATAGAAAAATACTATGAAAACAAACTGCGAGGGAAAAAAGGATTAAAAATAAAAGTAGTAGATGTATTTAACCGTGAAAAAGGGAGTTTTAAAAACGGAAAATACGATACTACAGCTATTGCAGGTAATGATATATATATCTCAATTAATACGGAACTGCAATTATATGGAGAAAAATTAATGCAGAATAAAAAGGGCAGCATAGTTGCTATTGAACCTTCATCTGGCGAAATACTTGCACTTGTTTCAAGTCCGGCTTATGATCCGAATCTTTTAATCGGAAGAATACGTACTGAAAACTTTAAAAAATTAAGCAGCGATACTTTAGAGCCGCTTTTTAACAGGGCAACTATGGCACAATACCCGCCGGGTTCAACATTTAAAATAGTAAACGCGTTGATTGGATTGCAGGAAGAGGTATTATTTCCTTATACAAAATATGGGTGTCAGGGTGTGGTTTCTTATCCGATTGTTTGCAGCCATGATCATTATTCACCGCTTGACCTTCTTCATGCAATTGAACAATCGTGTAATCCTTATTTCTGGAAAGTATTTAAATCGATTTTTGAGCAGCCGAAATTCGCCACTACTCAGGAAGGATACAACAACTGGAGAGAATATGTTTCAAGTTTCGGCACAGGTAAAAAATTTGATAATGATCTGATTAACCAGCGTTCCGGTAATCTCCCTCCCGATAGTTATTTTAATAAATATTACGGTGAAAAAGGCTGGAAAGCTATTACTGTCCGTTCGTTATCAATCGGTCAAGGCGAAATTGAATTTACACCTTTGCAACTTGCCAACCTTGCGTCAATTATTGCCAACAGAGGATATTATTTTACACCACATATTATTAAAGCAATTAGAAATATAAACTATGACAAGAAAAAATATAAAGAAAAAATATTTACCGATATTGATCCGAAATATTTTGATATAGTGATTGAAGGAATGTATCAGGTTTACGAAGGTGAACATGGAACAACAAGATGGTATAAAATTAACGATTTACAAATTTGCGGTAAAACCGGTACAGCTGAAAATCCCCATGGAGATAATCATTCGGTGTTTATGGCTTTTGCCCCGAAAGACAACCCGAAAATTGCTGTTGCAGTTGTTGTTGAAAACAGTGGGTTTGGTTCCACATGGGCTGCCCCCATTGCAACCCTGATGATTGAAAAATATTTAAACGGGACTGTAAAACCGAATTGGTTTGAAGAAAAAATGTTAAATACTAATTTATTATCAAAAAATTGAGAGGACAAAAAAACATATTTCATAATATCGACTGGATAACGGTTTTTCTTTATCTTACCTTGGTTTTTTTAGGATGGATAAACATTTATGCTGCCGTTTATGATGAGTCTTATAAAAGTATATTTGACATTTCACAACGTTATGGAAAACAACTGATTTGGATTGCAGCAGCGATTATTTTAGCTCTTATAATTTTAATAATTGATGCAAAATTTTTCTCCACTTTTGCTTACCCGATTTATGTAATAAGCATTTTATCATTGCTGGCTGTTCTTTTATTAGGCACAAGGATTGCCGGCTCAAAGTCGTGGTTCCAGATTGGAGCTTTTGGTATTCAGCCGGCTGAGTTTGCCAAATTCGCCACAAATTTAGCTATTGCAAAATATCTTACAACCCTGAATATTGATCTAAAAAAATTAAAAACTATCATAAAATCCCTGTTAATTATCGGAGTTCCTGCTATACTTATCCTGTTACAACATGATATGGGTTCAGCTCTCGTTTATTCTTCTTTTATCCTGGTTTTATATCGTGAAGGGTTGTCAGGAAGTATTTTGATTCTTGGTGTGATGATTGTGGTTTTATTTATCCTAACACTTATTTTAGGTAAATTTATCTTTATCGGGATTCTTGCGGGTATAGCATTTCTTATGTTTTTCTTTATAAAAAGAAACAGAAAAAACATTTATTCTATAATCGGTATACTTGTATTAACCATTGCTTTTGTTTTTAGTGTTGATTATGGATTTGAAAATGTTTTAAAACCACATCAGAAAAAACGTATTGAGGTTCTGCTTGGTAAAGAAGCTGATTTGAAAGGCGCCGGTTATAATGTAAATCAATCAAAAATTGCAATCGGTAGTGGAGGTTTCTCAGGTAAGGGATTTTTAAAAGGCACACAAACAAAATATAATTTTGTACCCGAGCAAAGCACAGATTTTATTTTTTGTACAGTTGGTGAAGAATGGGGTTTTGTCGGCAGTTTTGTTGTAATTTTTTTATTTATTGCTTTACTTATACGACTTATAAAACTTGCCGAACGGCAACGCTCGGCTTTTAGCAGGATTTACGGATATGGAGTGGCTTCCATCTTGTTTTTTCATATTGTTGTAAATATAGGAATGACTATAGGTTTGACACCTGTTATCGGAATACCTCTTCCATTTTTCAGTTATGGTGGTTCTTCTTTATGGGCTTTTACAATTTTACTTTTTATCTTTTTAAAGCAGGATGCCAATAGATTGGAAGTACTTTAGAATAAATATAAGATACTACGTTGTTTTCAAATCAAGTTTTAAAAGAAAGCCATCTTTGGTGAGAATTTATAAACAAGCAGCGGTGACAGCAGCAGCGGCAGGAAAATTCAAACTATTATTTCCACTCCTGTTTTCCGCATTGGGACACCCTAAACACAAATATTTATTAAGGATTTTTTTAATTGTTCTTTTGGCTTGAACCAAGAGATTCTAAGAAAATTCTAAAAGGTCAGAGGGTATTGAAATATCGGTCTATTCAAATTTATCAAAAAAAATGTCTTTAAATTTTCAGGACATCCAAAACCATAAAAGATCAAGTTGTATTATGTTGTTATTCTGTATTTTTATCTTGAAACATTCAACTTTATTTATGTGTGCGGAAAACAGGAGATATTAATAAAACATTACCCTGTTATCTGCAATATCTGCAATTTTTTCAAGTGCCCTGTAAACATAATTATTCTTTACCTTTCTGTCAAAATTGGATTCCATTTGTATTATATTAAACGAATAATCGCTTACTTCTG
>JAUWSB010000141.1 GCA_030610255.1 Bacteroidota bacterium | reverse complement strand
CTTGAGATAAATTGCAATTTTCGGAATAAATAATCTGTCCTAATAAGTTGGATATGTTTAAAGATAAAATTTGTGAAGTTTTTAAATTAATTTCAATATTCAAATTGTTTGTTGCAGGATTTGGAAAAACATTACTGATTGTAACATCAGGTTCGTAAAAAATATCTTCTATGCCTGTTATTTCATGGTCACAAACTACAAGAATTATGTCATCTACTGTTGGGTTGCTTTCGTTAATAGTTACTATCACCGGTACGGTATACTTACCTGTAAATTCAGCATAAAGCTTGTATGTTCCGAAAGCAAGATAATCAAATTCAAAATATCCGTCATTTTCAGAAAAGTCAAAAGTCAGTGGATTGTTTTCATTATCAAGCAATAAAACTTCAACATCAGGTATTGGTTCACCCGGATTTATTGGACTATCATCATACCAGATAACGTTACCACCAATTTTACCATTACCCTGATTAGTTCCGTTTGCTTGTAAAAGGTGAACATCCACCGCAAAGTAACTACTGTCGTATAATGACATTGTATTTGTGTTTTCCCACATCATACCATCAATAAAATAAGTAGGGATATATTCATTAAAACGGGCTGAGTTTGGCGTCAGACTGATTTTTATCAGATAATCGCCTTCCATTTTTTCGGTAAACCAAAAATATCCCAACGTATAAAAAATATTAGTGTCAATGGCAACAATATCGTTATTGTTAAAAATCCTGTATAAATAAGCTATGCCTGTATCGGCAGTACTGACGGGGTTGTTGATAGGATAATCGCCTGCAAAAGTAAATCCTCCGAGATTGTAATAGTTGGGTGTTGTGATTGGTTTGCAAATAAAATCAACATAACCGCCGGCATTTTCACAGATTATTGTCAGGCAAACTTCATAAGTGCCGCTTTCAGCATATTGATGAACAGGATTTTGTTCAAGTGAAATAGCACCATCGCCGAAATCCCATATCCATTCTGATATATTTCCAAGGGAATTATCATAAAAATAATAAAAATTTGGCATGTTTGAAGTGGAATCTACAAGGGCAATAAAATCAGCCTGGCAAACAGGAGTAATGGAAATATAAACTGAATCACAAAAAGTGTCGTAACAAAAATTTATTGAATCGTGATTAGAAACTGTTAAGCAAACATAATAAATCCCGGTATCCTGATAAACATGGACAGGATTTTGTTCTTCTGAAGTGTTTCCATCGCCGAAATCCCATTCCCATGTATCAATATTACCGATTGAGCGGTCGGTAAATTCTACGACCAAAGGTTGACTTGGTGGCTGATAATATGTAAATTGTGCAATACATTGCTGTTGAGAGAAAACATATACAGGCTCGCAGTAAGTATCTTCACAATTACCTAAACTATCAGCTATAGTTAAACAAACCCAATACATTCCTTCTTCGGCAAAAATATGAACAGGGTTTTGCTCATGGGATGTTGTTCCATCGCCGAAATCCCAGTACCATGATGATATATTGCCACCTAATGGTGGACTGCTAAGGTCAATAAAATTATATGTAAAGGAGTTTAAGCTGTCGGGGTAATAATAAAAATAAGCCTGACAAAAAGATGGAAATGTATCGTTACAAATTATAAAATCAACAACAACCGGATAATCAAAATTGGTTACTGTAGTGTCGTGAACGATAAAATTGCAATCAAAAGTGAATATATAGAGATAGTTTATAGTAAAACCTGACATTGAAATTGAATCGGAATAATATCCGTTTATATCGGTGGTTAATGTATCAAAAACATATTGTTCATTGGTAATTATATAAACTTTATGATTTGCTATTGGCTGGCTTGTTTCAATATCAGTAACATGCCCGCTTACTAAAATTACTTCTTGGGCATTTAATGATAAACAAAAAGCTAAAGTTGATATTAAAATTAATAGTTTTTTCATCTTCTTTAAAAATTTAAAATAATTCCGGTTCTTAAACCAATTATATACGGTCGTTTTGCTTGCGGGTTAAATCTTTTATCATAAACCGAATTAATATACTGCTTGTATGTTGGTTCAACAGATAAAATCACTTTATTATTCAACCTGTAATTAAAACTAACTCCTGCAACAAATTGCCAGTTGGTATTGATTCGTGAAAATGTTTGATTTTCAATTGTAATTATCTTTGCTTCACTATCCGAAAAAATAACTGCCGGCTCGTTTTCATTTAATAAAATTGAAAAAATTGCACCGCCTTTTAAATAGCAGGAAATTCTTTTGAAATCCCAGATTTTGTAACTCAAAGTTAATGGTATTTGTAAATAAGTATATCGGTTAGTGGCTTGCGAAATTGAATAATGCTCAACCGAATCATAAACATTTTCGGTTTTTGTTGTTAAGATTATTGAATCGGGATTTACAGGGTCAACTGTAAATGAAACAACATTTAAATAATATCCCACGCTGTCGTATCTTTCGTAATTTATTTCATAGCCCCCGTTATCTCCGGATAATGAAACACCTATACCGCTTTGCAAAATAAATTTTGAAAAACGGTAATTTGCACTTATTTCAAATGCATAGTCATATTTATTTGGTTTTGATTGATAAAAAATAATTCCCGGAGTAAAGTGAATCCCGAATGCAAGATTGGCTTTCCTTGCATAATCATCTTTTAAACGAATATCGGGCAATGGCTGATATGTATTTCTTAAGCCGAAGCTTAAATTATTTTTTGTTTTTGATTGATGATAGCTGACCAGATTTGATTTTAAGTTTAGCGGCTGAAGACCGGAAATTGCCGGGCTATTGTTTTTTTGAACAATAATTTTTTGATTGTCAGATGGTTTTTCATCAAGGACTGAAACAATTTTTTTAGTCTCGTTTTGGATTACAATATTGTTGTTCACAGAAAGATTGTCGCTTTTATTGTCAACAAAAGTTGTTTCAACAGAAGGCTCTGGCTCAGGTGTTGTGATATATGATTCTTTTTGGTTTAATACTAAATTTGGTTTTATTTCATTTTGTGTGTTGATTTGATTTATTTCCGAATTATGGGATATTTTGATATTGCTGTTTGTTTTTGAGAACGGATAGAAAATATAAATAATAATCCCTGCTCCGATAATAGCAAAAGCAATAAATAATTTATTAGGCTTAAAGAAATTTATCCCGTTAAATTTATCTTTTAAGTAGGCGGCATTAATTCCTTTCCAGACGCTTTTGGAAGGTTTTATTTTGTAGTCTCCCAAAGCATTTCTGAAAAGCTTATCAATTTCTTGATTATTGCCGTTTATGTTATTTTTATCATTTTTCATGATTATTTTGATATTATCATTTTTTGCTGTACTTCAATGATTTTTTTCTTTAAAAATTTTCTTGCTTTTGACAACTGCGATTTTGATGTATTTTCTGAAATATTTAACAAATTCCCAATTTCTTTATGACTATATCCTTCAATAGCATAAAGGTTAAAAACCATTCGGTAACCGCAGGGTAAACTTTGGATTATTCTCATAAGTTGATTATTTGGAAGAATTTTGCCTGAATTGAATTTCTCTTCATTTTCATGTTCAGTAAAATTAAAAAATTCTTCAATATCTTCAATATCAGAATGATTGGAATGCTTTAAATTACTTTGATAATTATTTAAAGAAGTATTGATCATTATTTTTCTTATCCATCCTTCAAAAGAGCCTTCCTTTCTGAAATTTTTAATATTGAAAAATACTTTAATAAATCCATCCTGCAAAACATCTTCTGCTTCTTGCTTATTTTTACAATAACGCATGCACACTCCAAGCATTTTTGATGCATATTTTCTATACAACAAATTATGAGCAAGGCGTTTACCTGCTATACATCCTTCAACTATTTTCTGTTCAGAAGTCATCAAACTACTATACACTGCCAGAAAGACAGATTTTTATTTAAAAGGTTGCCTGAAATCTAAAAAAGCATCCTTAAAAAAATCAGGATGCTTTTTTTAATTAACTAAAACTAAAAATCAATCAACTTTAATCAATTTTCTTATAAAACTAACATTATCAATTGTTGATATTTGGATATTATAAAATCCTTTTGATAAATGTTCAAGTTTGATCGGGATAATGTGTTTGCCCATGCTTTTTGATTCGCTTGACCGGTAAACCAACATGCCAAGTTGATTATAAACTGAAATTTGAATAATTGAAGTCTTTTTAAAGTAAATTTCAATATTTACCCGATCAGTTGCAGGGTTTGGATACACTTTGCCGATATTGTCAATATATTCAGAATAATAATCATTAATTGAATATGAGATGCCATTGGTTTGTATCACGATATTGATATTTTCAATAATTGGATTGGTTTCATTAATGTCAACAGATATTGGTACGGCATCAATTCCGGTTACTTCAGGGTAGATTTTATATGTTCCGTATTCAAGTTCATTAAAGCTGAAATAACCTTCTTCATCTGAATAAAGGTAAAAAAGGCAATTATCAAGTTCATCAATCAAAATTATTTCAACATTGGAAGCAGGTTCGTCTTTATTGTCAGATTCACCGTAAGTAACTTTTCCGTTTATCACTCCTTCGCCGGTATTATAGCTTACATTGAGTTGTATCAAATGTATGTCATATTCCCAGTTATTACTGTTTAAAATAATAATGTCGGCATCTGCCCAAAATTGTTCATCCCCGTAGTAAGTTGGTAAAAATAGTTCGGAATATGGAGAATTAGTATGAATACAAACTTTTGTGATATAATTTCCTTCAGGAATCTGATAGAAATAGTAAAATCCGAGAGTATCAATAATTGCAGTATCAACAGGTATTATATTAGCACTATCAATTTTATACAGGTATGCAGTTCCTAAATCAATAGGGAAGAGGTCGGCAAAGGCATGCCCGCCGAAATTAAAGTAGCTGCGCATACCGATATTAAGTTTTTTAGTGATTGTTCCAGTACATCCTGTACCCGAAGGATTAATTGTGGAAATTGTAAGAGATATATAATAAACACTCATTTCTTTGAATTGATGAGATGGATTTTGTTCTGTTGAACTTGTTCCGTCACCAAAATCCCAAAACCATGAAATTGTATTTTCACCTGAATTGTCAATAAAATGATATAAATAAGGTTTGCTTGAAATAGAGTCGAAAATAAAATAAAAATCAGGTTCGCATCCTGATGATATAATTGTTGTATAAAGCTCAAAATTTACATTAATATGATTATTAGAAAAGCTTATATTACCAATATTTATAACCGTGTCAAGTGTATTGTTATAAACATCAATTGTGTATATAATTAAATTGGAATTGTCGGGGAATTCGTTAATCGTTGCAAAGTAAATTCCTTTTTCATTTGTGCGGACTTTTAAAAAATAATTACCGTCAGGATTGGACGAAGAATCGGAAGCAATATTTATTATTTGACCTTTAACGGGTTTCCCGCACGATTTATCAGTTACCTGTCCGGTAATATAAAATGTTTTAATCTGGCTTAGAACATCGGAACTTATAAAGATGGATAAAACAAAAATTAAAAACATGATTTTTATCTTACCAGAATTTATCTTTAAAAATAGTTTTTTGTAGTTCATTGAATATGTATTATTTAAAATCAAATTTTTAATTAATAAATTAAAACTTATATACTACTCCTGTTCGTAATCCTACTGAGAACGGGTGTTTTGTAGTTATATATTTCTTTTCGTATGCCGATCTTATATAGTATCGCAAGCTAGGTTCCATTGAAATACTAAAGTTATCGGAGAATCGATAAAGAAAACCAAAATTGACTAAAAACTGCCAGTTTGTTTGTATTCTGATTGGCATTTTTTGATTGATTCTTATTATTTTTATGTATTCATCCTGTAAGTTAGCAGCCGGAATATTATCAAATAATAAGACAGATAATGATGGTCCGCCTTTAACAGAGTATGTCATTTTGTTTTTACTGAAGTTATAGCCGAATAACAATGGGATTTGCAAATAAGTATATTTATTTTTTGTTTGGGATATTGATATATGTCTTACCGAATCATAAACATCTACTGTTTTAGTATGATATATTGGAATTATTCCCTGTGGTGTTGTGTCGAATGTAACATTATAAACATCTTCGTAAGAGCCCATATAATCATATCTTTCGTAATCAATAGTGTATTTTCCGTCATCGTTTGAAAAGGAAATTCCTAAACCACTCTGGATAAAATAATAATTTGAAAAATGATATGAAACACTTACATCAAAATTATAACTCTGATTATTGGGAATCGAATCATCAGGATAAAAAATCAATTCAGGTGTTATATAAGCGCCAATTGAAAAATACGGAATGAATTTGTATTTGTTTTGATATTTTATATTGTCAATATTTTCTTTCCGGATTTCATTATCAGCAATTTCATTATTTTCTTCGGTTTTTATCAAAGTAATATTTTCTGAATTATCTGAAAGGGTTTCATTTTTTACTTCTTTAATTTCAATGGATTGAGTTAAATCATCAGAGTTGTTTTGAACTAATATATCTGTATTACTTTCCGGAACATTAGTCCGGTTCTTTTGGAAATCATCATTTGCTGTTGTTTTTTCAACCGGTATTTTATTATTTGATAAATTATCATCAAAGGTTTCAAAATCAGTATTTTCAGGATAAATAATTTTAAT
>JAUWSB010000111.1 GCA_030610255.1 Bacteroidota bacterium | reverse complement strand
ATTGGTTTGGCAGCTATCTCTGCGCCTTTGCGCCTCTGCGTTTAGAATATTTGTTTGATTGAACGCAGAGACACAGAGATGCAGAGATATTATTAAACGTTTAATTTGAAAATACTAAGAAAATAAATTTTTTTGCGGATTTTAGCGTTCTTGGCGGTTATTTCTTTTTATTGTGTTATAATCCGTGGTTAGAAATTATTTTTTATATTTCCAAAGAGGTTTCTTTTTAAAAATACACAAATTATTAATTTGCACTTTCTTCGGTTTAGAAATTATTGAAAGTGGAATACTCACTGTGAGTCCAATAAGGCTAACTTTTACCCAATTGAAATATCTTTTTTCATTAAAAGTCTGATATTGTATTTAATAACAAGTGTGTCATTATGAATTTTAGTCAGATAACCTCTAATATAATCGTATTTAGCTAAAGAGTCATTTTTTTCACAGTTTAAGATAATTTTTACAAAAGCTCCCAATTTGACTTTTTGAGTTATTGAAGGGCTGCTGACCTTAAAAAATTTAATATATTCCTGACCTTGAACCAGAAATAGATTTGTTGCCAGAATAATCGTAATAAGTATTTTCATTTTAATTTGTTTATGTATTATTAATCAAAGTTTTATTCTTTTGTTATCTCTGCGCCTTTGCGCCTCTGCGTTTAGAATATTTGTTTGATTGAATGCAGAGATATTATTTACTAAAAATTTAATGCTATTCCATCGGCATACAATCAGAAGATTTTAGATTTAAGATTTTCAATGACTTCGTAAATCAGTAATCAGCTTGCCCCATAGCTTCAGCGTATCAGGGTTAAATATGCACAAAAAGAAAATAAATAAACCGCAAAATGCGCAAAAAACGCTAAAATTATTAAACAGTTGAGAGATTATTTAAATTTCTTTATCTCCCCATTTTTAACTCTTGACATATATGATTTCATGTCTTTTTTTACTTCCCTGGCTAAAATGAAAAGCCCTAAAATATTTGGGAATGCCATACTTAAGATCATCATATCAGAAAAACCAATAACTACATCAAGTGATGAGGAAGCACCGATAATAGCAAATCCTAAAAATATAAACTGAAATATCCTTGTTCCGATTTTACGGTTGCCAAGTTTTTTTTCAAAAAATCCTCCGCACAAGTAATCAAAACCCTTTAAACCATAATACGACCATGCGATCATTGTTGAGAAGGCAAACAGGAAAATAGCAACTACCAGCAGATAAGGAAACCATGAAAATACACTGCCGAAAGCAGCAGAAGTTAATTGTGCTCCTTCCAGGTCACCGGGATTTTCATGTAAACCTGTAAAGATAATTACAAGGGCAGTCATAGTACAAATAACAACAGTATCAATAAAAGGCTCAAGCAATGCGACAATACCTTCACTTACCGGTTCATCGGTTTTAACGGCTGAGTGGGCTATTGATGCCGAACCAACACCTGCTTCATTGGAAAAACATGCCCGTTGGAAACCGATTATTAAAACTCCGATTAATCCGCCTTTTATTGCAGCTGCATTAAATGCTCCATTGAAAATTAAAACAAATACATTACCCATTTCTGAAATATTCATAAAAATAATTACCAAAGCGGTAATTACATATAGCGATGCCATAAAAGGAACAACTTTTTCAGTAACATTCCCGATGCTTTTAATTCCGCCGATAATTACCAAACCGACAAGAATTGCGAGGAGAATTCCAAACTAAGCACCTTTATCTTCCATAAACGGAAAAAACAAAGCAAGTTGCGAAAAAGCCTGGTTAGCCTGAAACATATTACCACCTCCGAATGAGCAGCCCATAATCAGTACTGCAAATATTGCAGCAAGAATTTTTCCCAGGACACCAAGCTTTCTTTTTTTCAGCGCCCTGCTTAAATAATACATAGGTCCGCCCGAAACCTGCCCTGATTTATCTATCTTTCTGTATTTTACGCCGAGAGTACATTCAACAAATTTTGATGACATACCAAATAATCCGGCAATTATCATCCAGAAAGTAGCACCGGGACCACCAATTGCAATTGCAATTGCTACGCTTGCAATATTTCCTAATCCTACTGTTGCAGATAATGCAGTTGTTAATGCCTGAAAATGTGAAACCTCACCTTTATCCCCGGGCTTGTCATATTTACCCCTTATTAATTCAATACTATGTCTGAAACCGCGTATGTTAATAAACCGCATTTTAAACGTGAAAAAAACAGCTCCCACGATAAGCCATAAAACAATAATCGGAACGCCCTGCTTTTTGTGGTTACCATTTTTATCATATACAGGATTACCATTATCATCATAAATGTATGGATCGCGAATACCAAAAGCTTCCAAAGGATCCCAAAATAATACATAACCCATAGCTTCTACAACCGGCTCAAAAAAATCATTTATCTTTTGACTGAAATTTTTTTCTTCTATCTCAATTAGTTCCGTAACAGCCCTGTTAATTTTTTCGCGGACAGTTTCTGTAGTATCATTTGCCTGTGAAATTTCTGAAGCATATAATTCAAATGAAAAGAATAAGGTTAAGGTTAGAAATAACAAGAATAACAAATGCTTCATTTTGTGATTATTGTGATGATTTGCCTTATAGCTGATTTTCATGGCAAAAATGGTAAAAAAAATCTCAATTGCAAAATATAAAAATTAAAATTAGAAATTGAAAATTAAAAGTGAAAAATTTGCACTTTGATATTTATGCGAATCAAGGGTTGAAATTTTATTTAACCACAAAGGCGCACAATACCGATAGCTATCGGTATCACTAAGTGTCACAAAGGAAATATTTGATTCTCATGAATATAGAAAAATATCAAAACGGTTTTAGATTATTCTTTTAACGTGAAAGATGGTATTAAACGGGTAATTCTTTAGTCCTTAGTGTGCCTTTGTGATATCCTTAGTGTATCCTTAGTGGTAAAAAAAGCATTAAAAATTCCATTCGTTAATACGACCCCGGCGGGGTCGAATATTTTATTTTTATTTGGTTTTCTATAAACATTTGAATCCTTCGGATTCTATCAAAAAACAAATTTAAAAGATAAAGGGAATTATTTAGTGTACGTCCATAAAGTAAGTGTTTAGTTCAGAATGTTCGAGTTCGAGGCTTGCGAAGTCTTTAAAATCAGGAGTTTACTTTTGTAAATGACTGGTTTTAAAGGCAAGTATAACGAAGAAATCGGACATTATGGACAAACACTATTTTATCAAATAATTATATAATGTATTTCCTGAACCAACAACAAGATTCAGGTCTCTGTTGTTCTTAAGACTTCCGATTGCGAAAGGAGTCTCACCAACAAGACCGGACGAGATGATGACATTACCTTTTTTATCAAATAAAAATATTTCGCGGGTTTTATCCGAAACAACTCCAAGAAGAATTTCCCTGTTTGAGATCGGAATAATTACAGGTTTTAAATTTATATCAGACTTAAATTCGTATTCAAAAATTATTTTTTTAAAGCGGTCAAAAACAGTTAATTTGTTTTTATCAAGATAAATGAAATCTTTGGAACCGTTCTTGTCAAAATCTTCATAAAGAAAATAATGGTCAGGAGAAAATTCCCTGAAGAAAGTTTTTGAAATATTACCTGATTTAGTAATATATGTGAGGTTGCCTTTCTCGTCGGTTGTAATAATGATACCTTTACTGTTGGTTTTATTTACATAAAATTCCGAGTTTCCGGCTTTAATTAATTTACTTTTTAAATTTATCCTTGTTCTTCCTCTTCTGTCAGTGATTTTTACTTTACCTTCTTTATCGGTTATTAAAATATAATCTTTTCCGGCAACTACCAAGTGTTGAATTTCCCGATTAACGATTTCGCTTGTTTTGGGATTTTTCCAGCCATCCACTTCATTGCCTTTAATAGTGTAATTGTAAACTTTTTTATCTTCTCCGGCATAAACAATACGGTAATTTTTGTTGCCCGAATAATCAAAGACCGTAAGACCATTGGTTGCTTTTTTACTTAATTTTATGGGGTAGTTTTCAACTTTTCGTCCTTTCAGGTCAATCAGGTAAATATAATTTTCCGTATTAAAAAGGTATTGTATCTTACGGTTTTTGTAATAGTCAACAGGGTAAACATTACTTATAACCGGTTCGGCAACAGGGATTTTCCATAAAATATTTCCGTTATTATCAACCAAATACATATTATTTTCAATATCATACACAACAATATTATAAGTATTATCAGTATGATCTTTAACAAAATATGGTTGTCCGGTAATATTTTCGTCAAGAGTGGCTTTCCAAACCGAGATATTTTCTTCTTTGTATGAAGGATTATATTTAAGATAAAGATTAGTGTAAAACATTCTGTTTGTAAAACTTAGCTGCAAGGCAAATGATTGAATGTTTTTAATAATATTTGCATTATGAGATATTATGGAAGACAAATTTTCATTTGTCAATATTTTTAAAACTTCAATAGAATTCCTGATGTTATAAAATAAATAAATATTTGAACTTTCAGAAATATTATCTGAAAAATCCTTATAATTTTCATTCAGGTCAAGTGTTTTCCCTGAAAGAAATGCATTTATAAATTTCTTTAATGATGAAGGATTATTAGCGAAAACGACATAATTTTCAATTACCGTGTAATAATTTTTTTCGATATTTTGAAAAATCGAACCAAAAAACATTGGAATTATTGAAGGGATGTTGATGTTCTTTATGTGATATTCTTTGTGTGTGATTGTACCGGCATTACCTGGAATTTTATTTCCTAATTGATTTAATAACTTTTCAGCGTTTGAAATATCCATAGAATGAAAAACAGCAAATGCGTTATCTTTAATTGATTTTGGATTTTTTGATGTGCTAACAAATGCAGCTTCATTGCCAATCCACGAAAGCAAGTGTTTTTCAATATTGATATTATATTTATTGTTTAATCTTTTAATTTTTTTGTCAAATTCATTTGAACTTTTTTTATTTAAATAGTTTTTATAATCGGCATAGAATTTATTAAAATTCTCAAATCCAAAATCAAATAATATTGTTGTATTATAGGGCAGAATATTTGTTATTTCAATTTTTTGTGGTGATTGATTTTCAAAAAGCCCTAAATATTGGTCAAGGCTGTCGAAGGCAATAGTGTATCCGTTTAATAAAAGTTCATTGTTTTTGATTTTCAGATCTAATTCGGCCCATTGTGCAAAACCGGAAAGTAAATCAATATTGGTTTTATGTTTGGAATTTGCAAAAATGGAAAGCAGCCTGTAAAAATATTTGAAATTAACATAAATATTCGCATCAACATTTTTGCCGGCTGTTTGTTTTACTTTTTTAAATGCAGGTTCATCAATTACTGATGATTTTTTTTTCAATTGATTTATTGATTCCTCAATAAGTGAGATATTATAACTTCCGAAAAAAATTCCTTTTGTAACTGCATAGGAAAAATATTTATCCTGATCGGTCAGAATTATTTTGTTGATGGTGATACCTTTAAAATCTTTTTCTATAAGAGCACATTTTGTTCCATATACATTTTTAATAATATCCTTAAAAACAGCCCCCTGACTTGTGTTGCTAAGCTCAATCAAATATAATATGTTAATTTTATTATCATCTGAGACAAAGGTTATGAGGTAAACTTTTTGATTTGTCAAAATATCAAGGGCATTGCTATTAGTGTTTGAAACAGAATCCAGGAAATTTATTTGCCTGTTAAGTTCGTTAATATGATTGATTTGGGTTAATGATTTCCACATATCATTTTCCAGGGAAATTTTTTTCCAGGCATCTTTAATGTTATTGAATTCAAAAATTACGGCAGCATTTTCCGGAATAGCTTTTATCGGTGGTACAATGGTTTCTTTATATTTTCTGTAGAAAAAATATCCTGCAATAAGTATTAGGATAAAAAATATTACAACAAATATTGTTATTGTTTGTTTTCTATTATCAGTCATTTGTGAAATAGATAGTTAATCAATCCAAAATTACTATTAAAATCATTGGATAAATATTTTTTTGGAGATTTAAATTAACAGTGGATTGTTAATTAAATGTCGAAGCAAAGCGGAGATCCCGATAGCGAAGCATGAGCGTATCGGGAGTTGAATGGTTTACCCTGTGAAGCAAAGCAAACCCGTATGGGTGGAATATGAAACGAAGTGTAATTATTCCATCAGGGTTAAATGGTTAGATAGTTATTAATTACGAATTACGGATTACGGATTACGAGTTACGAATTTAATTAGAACATTCCATTTCTTCCTAAGTTAATATTCAAAGAACTTTAAAATTAAGTAAAAAATAATGGTTTTAGAAATGGAATGTTTTTGGTACGAAACAATTTATAGCCTCAGTTTCACTTGTTCATTCAAATTAAAACTTTTACGGTGATATGGTGAAATGCCATATTTTGCAATTGCTTGTTTATGTTTTGGGGTGGGATAGCCTTTGTTGTTTTTCCAATCATAATCCGGAAATTCTTTATCTAAATTTAGCATAAATTCGTCTCTGTGAGTTTTTGCAAGAACCGAAGCAGCAGCTATTGAAAGATATTTCCCATCGCCTTTAATTATACATTTATGGGGAATATTTTTATATTTATTAAACCTGTTGCCGTCAATCAACAGTAGTTTGGGCGTGATTTTTAGCTTATCAATAGCTTTGTGCATTGCCAAAAATGAAGCATTTAGAATGTTTATTTCATCTATTTCAATATTGTCAACACTTGCAACAGCCCAGGCAGAAGCTTCCCTTTCAATGATTTCTCGTAATGTATTGCGTTGTTTAACTGTTAGCTGTTTTGAATCATTTAAAAGTTCATCTTCAAAATCCCTGGGTAAAATCACAGCAGCAGCAAAAACAGGACCGGCAAAACATCCCCTGCCGGCTTCATCACACCCGGCTTCAATTAATTTTTTTGAATAAAATTTCTTCAACATAAAAGTATAATTTCAGTTATACCGCAATAAAATACCGGAATTAAAAAATCAAAGCAGAATAGTTATTCAGGATAATCAAAACCATCAATAAAATAAATATTAATTCAAACCAAAAAGTTCTTTTTATTTCTGATAAAAAAGTTGAGATTAAAATTGATACAGGAATTATTGTTATTGAAATATTAATTGATTCAGAATTAGTTATAAAAATAATTAATGTAATTAAGAAAAAATATGTCACAGTGATAAACTTTTTTCTGATGCTAATGTTTTTTTCTTTAATATTTAACCTGATATAAATAAATGATATTACAAACAGAATTGAAATAATTATCCAGATGCTGTTTGTAAAAAAGTCATACGAAAATTTAAATTGCGATAGAGTTTCAAAAAAGGCAATATAGTTGCCAAACATGATCTCAAGTTTATCAAACCATAAATAATAAACTGTAAGGAAAGTATATGGAATTATCAGTCCGATAAGCGAAATAATCCATTCCCGCCATTTTAATATGCGGAAAATCATTAGTGAAATAAATATCAGAGCAATAATAAAAATTGCAGGGAAATAAAAAAATGAAGCAATTGCAGAAAGAAAACCGGCTTTGAAAACCAATTTGAAAGCATCCTTTTGACCGTAAACCCTGAATAAATTACTCAATACAAATATTAGAAATAAGTTGGCAATTAATACCGGGTGGAGGGTTAAAGCAAAAGGCGACCAACTCATAAAAACAAAATAGACAAATGCCGGTATTAATGTGGTTTTTGGAACAATGTTATTATCAGCAAGTGTTTTATTTAAAAGCAAAGATTCAAAATACAGGAGAATAAAAGCGATTATTGCTGCCAGCCATTTTAAATTGTTAAGCCAGTATGGAATAATACTGAAGAATGGTGCAATGCTGTTAGCCTCAGCGATTTCCGTTAGGGAGATAAATGATTTGCTCCAAAGAATAATTCCGAGTATAAATAATAAAATATATTGAGACAGATAACTTGACCTGAAAAATTTGAAAAACATATTT
>JAUWSB010000123.1 GCA_030610255.1 Bacteroidota bacterium | reverse complement strand
TGATTGATGATGTTAATATTGGTGATTATATTTTATTACACACCGGCTTTGCAATACAAAAATTAAGTAAAGAAGATTCTGAAGAAACACTAAAAATCTTCAGGGAACTTGAAGAATTTAACCGGCAATTAGATGAAGAGGAAAAGATAACGGGAAAAAGAATTATATGAAATATATTGATGAGTACAGAGACAAAAATCTTGTTTTACAGCTTGCAGAAAACATAAGACAAATTTCCACAAAAAATGTTTCATTAATGGAAGTATGTGGCGGGCATACAATGTCAATTCATAAATTCGGCATTCCTGCACTTCTTCCCCCAACAATAAAATTACATTCAGGACCGGGATGTCCGGTTTGTGTTTCAAGTAATAAATTTATTGACCAGTCTGTTGCATATAGCCGTTTAAATAATGTAATCATTACTACTTATGGCGATTTGATAAGGGTTCCCGGCTCAACATCTACATTAGATAAAGAGAAAGCAAACGGTTCTGATATACGTATTGTTTACTCTATACTTGATGCTTTAAAAATTGCAAAAGAAAACAAGGATAAAAAAGTAATTTTTCTCGGAATAGGTTTTGAAACAACTGCTCCGGGCAGTGCAGTCGGAATTTTAAATGCAGCAGAACAAAATATCTCAAATTTTTATTTATACAGTTCTCATAAAATTATGCCTCCTGCAATGGCTGCATTAATTGATGAAGGTGTTAAAATTGACGGGTATATAGCTCCCGGACATGTTAGTACTATAACAGGTTCCGGTATTTATACTGATATTGCTGAAAAATACGGTTTGTGTTGTGTTATATCAGGATTTGAACCTGTTGATATGATGAAATCAATTTATATGCTGGTAAAACAGTTTGAAACCAACAGTCCTAAAGTTGAAATTGAATATAAAAGGGCAGTAAAACCTGAAGGCAACATCAAAGCTCAAAAAATAATGAATGAGGTATTTGAATTAAGAGACGACTGGTGGCGAGGATTGGGAGTTTTACCAAAAAGCGGCTTGAAAATAAGAAAAAAATACAGCAATTTTGATGCAGAAAATAAAATAGAAGTAGAAGTTGAACCAACTTTTGAACACAAAGGATGCATTTGCGGAGAGATATTAAAAGGTTTGAAAAATCCGAAAGATTGTAAATTGTTCTGTAAAGCTTGCACTCCGAACAATCCTGTTGGTGCATGTATGGTTTCAAACGAAGGGGCATGCCATGCTTATTACAGGTATAACAGGGAGTAGCATAGTTTTAAACAAAATTCAGTTTATAGCTTTTAGCCGATCTTAGGCTACATTCGTTTTGAATAGAGAGAATATTAGAAAGCAATAGAATTATTTGAAAAGGTTAATTGCACATGGAAACATACGGTTTACACGTAGAGACGCACAGCCGTGCGTCTTTATAACAATTATAATGCGCAATTCCAACAGGACAATAAATATGTGCATGTTAAAATAATGGAAAAATTCCAAAATAAATATCGCATACAATCAAACAGAATGCCGGGTTAGGATTATTCCGGAAAAGGCGCATATTTCATCACAATTTGCGTTAATAATGGGGATTGTATTTTGGGTCATGTTGAATAGGACGAAATGATACAGAATACAACCGTATCAAAACATATATATAATCGAAAATCCTAAAAAATGGCATCAGGATAAATTTTATAAATAGGAAATTAAAATGGATAATGAATGATAATAATTCTAAATAAATTTTGGTAACAATAGTTTAAGTGTCCCGAAAGTTTACTATTTTTGGGACAATATTTTTTTGAATAAATGTTGATTTCCAAAGAAATAGAATAAAAGTAAAAGCGATGCCCAAAGGAAGTTTACTGTTTATAAGTAATTTCCTAAGTCAATATGATTATGAAGTTGCCCGGAAGGCCTTATTGAAATATGAAACCCGTAACTACTTATAATTAACCACCTTAGATAACCTTACTTAATGATTTGATTTAATATAAATAATGGACAAACAAATTCTTCTCGGGCACGGCAGCGGCGGAAAATTATCACATGACTTGATAATAGAGTTATTTTTTAAATATTTTAATAACCCGACTTTAAATTCACAAACCGACTCGGCTTTATTAAAAATTGAAAGTGAAAATATTGCTTTTACAACCGATTCGTATGTTGTTGACCCGGTATTTTTCCCGGGCGGTGATATTGGAAAATTAGCAGTTGCAGGCACAGTTAATGATATAGCAGTATCGGGCGCCAAACCCTTATTTTTAAGTGCCTCATTTATTATTGAAGAAGGACTGCCTCTGTCTGACCTCACAATCATTGTTAAATCAATGGCTGAAGAAGCAAAAAAAGCAGGTGTTATTATAGTAACAGGCGATACCAAAGTTGTGAATAAAGGAAAATGCGATAAGATTTTTATAAACACATCAGGTATCGGAATATTAAATAAAAAGCATAAAAACATAAGTTCAGGTAAAAATATTAAACCAGGTGATAAGATTATAATTAACGGAACAATTGGCGATCATGGAATAGCGATATTAAGTGCCAGAAATGAACTGAATATTAAATCAAATATTGTTTCCGATTGTGCTTGCCTTAACAATCTGATAGAAAAAGCTTTGGGTGTATCATCAGAAATTAAATTCATGAGAGATGCAACAAGGGGAGGAGTTGCAACGATTTTATCTGAATTATCTGAAAACAAAAATTTCGGAATTCAAATTGAGGAATCATCTGTAAAAGTGAAAGAAGAAGTCAGAGGAATGTGCGAAATATTAGGTTTTGACCCTTTGTATGTTGCAAATGAAGGCAAGGTTTTAATTGTTGTTGGAAGCAAGGATGCTGAAAGAGTTCTGAAAGTTTTAAAACAAGACGAATTAGGAAAAGACAGTACTATTATAGGTGAAATAGTTGATGAACATCCCGGAAAAAGCTGGATTACAACAGGTATCGGTGGAAAAAGAATAATTGATATGCTGACAGGAGAACAACTACCCAGAATATGTTAATTAGGGACTGTCTTTAAAGTCAAAGATTTACATAAAATGAAGCACCAAATTACAAATCACAAATAAATTCGAAATATCAATAGTCAAAACTTGTCCGCCCATACGAGTGGATGGATGACCGAAACTGTTTTGGTCATTGAATTTTTGAATCCCGAAAACTTTCGGGATAATTTATTTGAAATTTGGTGCTTGTAATTTGTTATTTTTTTAAAAAGTTCTAAATGCTTAGTTTATAGACAGACTCTTTACATACCATAAGCCCTGTGAAATCTGCTTATGGCTGCTGTAAGGTCTTCAAACATAACATAATGGTTGTTACAACCTTTTCTTGAACATATACTCACTACTCCGCCAATATCAATATTAAACTTTACCATAGGAGCTTCACATGCTTTACATTTAATATTTGAATTCAGGAACTCTTC
This sequence comes from Bacteroidota bacterium, assembly GCA_030610255.1. GTDB lineage: Bacteria > Bacteroidota > Bacteroidia > Bacteroidales > JADFUO01 > JADFUO01. The sequence continues at coordinate 3,918 of JAUWSB010000123.1, read as the reverse complement.
GCAATGAGGGCAGTAAAAATTTACAATTTCTTTATCGGGGATTTCAATATTTTTTTTATGTTCATAGCAACCATAATTTGAACAAAGCCAAATTTTTCCTGATTTATCGTTAAACCCGATATTCAGTGCAATACTTGGCATATTATTAATCATATTCTGGTGGTCCATTAATGATTTACCACACTTTATACATTTTACATTTATGTTAACATGTTTATCCATTAAAACCTCCTGTTATTATAAATTTTTGATTCTTGACTTTAATTTTTGGTATAATATTTTTAAAATTAATTAAATAAAGTTGTATAGATTTTTTTGGCAAAAATACAAAATTTATTTTTTTAAACAAAGTTAGAAAATATATTTTGAGATATCAAATATAAACAGTTTTTCTGAAAACCATAATAATTATTTATAATTTTGGCAAAATATTTATACCGAAAGAAATCAGGTTTGCAAAAAAAATAAACCTGATTTTTTCGAGTATTAACTGCTTCTAAAAGGATTTTGTTTGCAAAATCATTAAGAAGCACTATAAAATAATTTTATATGCACGAACTGTCAATTGCAATGAATATTGTTGATATTGCCGATGAAGAGACAAAAAAAGCAAATGCAAAAAAAGTTTATGAAATTGAATTGGAAATCGGAACAATGTCGGGAATTGTTTTAGAAGCACTTGAGTTTGCCTTGCAAGAAGCAGTAAGAGATTCGGTTTTGGGAAATGCAAAAATAAAAATAACTAAAATACAAGCAAAAGCAAAATGCCTGAATTGTTTACATGTTTTTGAAATTGAGGATTTGTATTCACCTTGTCCGAATTGCAATGAATTTAAAACAGAAATAATATCAGGAAAAGAATTAAGAGTGAAATCTTTAAAAGTTGAATAAATATCAATCTGATATAAATAATCAGTATATTGATGAGTAATAATATAGAATGTTAATAGATTATATTAATTTTGTAAAAAAAAGAAAGGAGCTAATTATGTGCGAAACATGCGGTTGCGGTGAAAGCAATTCATTCAGTATAAGAAAACCCGGTGAAGCGATTAAAAATAATCCTGAACATACTCACACTCATTCTCATAGTCATTTACATGATGGTAGTGAACATGCTCACAGTCATTCACATGCCCATACACATGACTATAACCATGAACATCATCACCATCATGAAGAAAGTGATCATGCTCATCATCATCATGATTATCAACACAAGCATTCACATATAACTGAAATAAAGGTTGAAACTGATATACTTCATAAAAATAATTTAATTGCCGAAAGAAACCGTGGTTTCTTTGAAGCAAAAAATATCTTTGCCTTAAATTTAGTAAGTTCGCCCGGCTCAGGAAAAACAAGTTTGATTGAAAGATCAATTAAAGATTTAAGTAAAGATGTCAACTTTTATATTATTGAAGGTGACCAGCAAACCATGAATGATGCTAACAGGATTGAAGCAGCAGGTGCTCCTGTAGTACAGATAAATACAGGAAATGGTTGTCACTTAGACGCAGATATGATAAATAAGGCAGTAAAAAAACTTGAAGTTGAAAATAATTCTCTGTTAATTATTGAAAATGTCGGCAACCTTATTTGTCCTTCATTATTTGATTTAGGTGAATCAAAGCGGGTTGTTATAATCAGTGTTACCGAAGGCGAGGACAAGCCGATAAAATATCCTACAATGTTTCAATCGTCAGATATATGTATAATCAATAAAACCGACCTTTTACCTTACGTTGATTTCGATATAAATAAAGCCAAAGAATATGCACATCAGGTAAATCATCATCTTGAATTTTTTGAATTATCAGTTAAAACCGGCGAAGGCATAGACAAATGGTATGAATGGCTTAAGTCGCAAATCAGTTGATATATTATTATCTTATAAAACTTTGTTTTTCTAACAAACTTTTATTCTAGTATTATTGAATATCAATGTTATAAGCAATATTTAAAGTTCGTGATAGTATTACAGTTTTGAATATCGAACAAGGATTAACGATTTACGATTTCAGATTTATTTTTGATTGATTGAATTGCAATCCCGAACCATTCAACATTCAACACTCAACATACAATATTCAATTTTCATTATTTCTACATATTTGACTTTGCAGTTTCAATACTTTTATAAATTTTTACTTGTTTATTGATTATTGTGTGTTGCTTATTGAGTGTTTTCTTTCCCAAATACAGATTTGAGACTGATTTACAAACTGGTGTCAAACTAAAGTCCTCCGAAGTCAGGAAGTCTGAAATTTGAAATTTGATTATAAATTAGTTTAATCAGAAATTCAATATATTTAACACATTAAGCGATTAATTATTATTCTCCCCGTTAATATTTATCACTGTCAATCTGCCGTAATCTTTTTGCAGATCGTTTTTAAAATCATAATATGCTCCAACAACGGCTAATTCTCCATTTTGAATAAGTTCTTTATATTTTTTTATTGCAAGATCAACCTGATAATTTATATTTTTTCTGATGTTTTCTATTAATTTATCTTCTTTTAAAATAACAGGTTTAAGATTGTCAAGTTCATGTTTTATAGTATCAGGTTCATCGTTGTAACCTTTTAAAAAAGCTTTGATAGCTCCGCAATCCGAATGTCCTAAAATCAATAGAACAGGTGTTTTAAGGTGATAAATTCCGTAATCTACAGAACCTTCATTTGAAGGTATCTGGTTGCCGATATTTCTGATAATAAATATTTTATTTATTGAATCGGGAAGAATTACATCAGGTTGTACTCTTGAATCGGAGCATGTAACCAAAGTAATATACGGATTCTGTTTATCAAAATGATCTTTAAAATATTCTTTGTTATGATTTTTTACAAATTTATCATTTCCATTAATTATAATTTCTATTAATTCTTTTGTATTCATACTTTCTGAACTTCTTCAAGATTATCTCTTCCTTTAATAATTGCTTTTTCGTTCAATGGGATTAGATTATGATAACGCTCCGGTAATGATTTTTTTAGACCTTTAATAACATTATCAAGTTTTACAAGAGGTCTCATTTTTAAATAGGCACCCAGCACAACCATATTAAAAATTTTAGCGTTTCCCATTGCGGAAGCTATTTTAGCTCCTTCAACTTTATAAATATTAATATCTTTTCTTTTAGTTGGGTGGGATATTCCATTGGGGTCGTACAATAAATAACCACCGGGTTTAACAGCACTTTCAAATTTATCCATTGATTGCTGATTCAGAACCACTGCTGTATCAAACTCAGTAAGAATAGGCGAACTGACTTTATCATCACTTAAAATTACAGTAACATTAGCAGTACCGCCACGCATTTCAGGACCATAAGAGGGCATCCAACTTACTTCCTGATCCTGCATTATTCCTGAGTATGCAAGGATTTTTCCCATTGAAAGAACACCTTGTCCTCCAAATCCGGCAATAATTATTTCTTCAGTCATATCTTTAATTTATTTATTAACAAAATTATTAAATTTTATCGGAATTTTATCCTGAAGCTTTGATTTTATTATTTTATTGTAAATTTCTAATTGCTCTAATTAACCTAATTGCTCTAATAAAATACCAAATTCAAATTTAAAATGTCGAAATATTTGTTTAAAATTAGGTCAATTAGAAATTAGGTTAATTTGAAATTATTTCACTAATTCTCCCTCAATTTTAATATCTCCTAATGGATAGAACGGGAACATATTTTCGACCATCCATTCATTTGACTGAACAGGAGCCATTTTCCAACCAGAGTTACAGTTAGAAACAACTTCAACAAATGATAATCCTTTTTTTAATTTTTGATTTTTAATTAAAAAATCCTAATAAAATCATAATTTGTAACTCGAAACTCGTAACTCGTAATTCGTAAATTATTTCACTAACTCTCCCTCAATTTTAATATTTCCTAATGGATAG
>JAUWSB010000145.1 GCA_030610255.1 Bacteroidota bacterium | reverse complement strand
TTTTTTACTTCAAAAGTAAGCTTGTCGTTAGCAACAAATTTTCCGAACTTTTTCGTCAGGTTTTCAACTTTTATTATATTTTCGGTAAATGACATTTATTTAATTATTGTTGTTCCATTAAAGCCATAAAACAATCCTCAATACATGGTTTAATAATTTTAATATCAATGTGCTTATGACCTTTTGATTTAAGATATTCTTCAATTTCGTCAGTATTGATTAAAGATTTCTTTTCAGTTATATGAATTGACTCCCCAAAACGAAAAGCTGAATAAACATTTTTATTTTGTCTTAAATCATAAAGTAGTTCGTACATATTATTTGTTTGAACTGCTGCTAAGGGATATTTAAAATTATCAATAATATTTTGCGGTGTTTCAACACTCATAATCTTTCCATTTTGAATTAAAGCTACTCTGTCGCAAAGACTTGCCTCATCCATATATGGTGTTGAAACCAAAATGGTTATCCCTTTTTCTTTTAATCGTTTAAGCATTTCCCAGAATTCTTTTCTTGAAACTGCATCAACACCGGTTGTTGGTTCATCAAGGAACAAGACTTCGGGTTTGTGAATCAAAGCACAGGAAAGAGCTAATTTTTGCTTCATTCCACCTGAAAGATTTCCTGCCAGTCTGTCTTTAAAAGGTTCTATCTGGCTGTAAATATCTCTTATCAGTTCATAATTTTCCTGAACAGTAGTTTTGAAAATACTTGCAAAAAAATTCAGGTTTTCCTTAACTGATAAATCCTGATAAAGTGAAAACCTGCCCGGCATGTAACCCGCAATTTTTCTGATTTCCTTATAATCAGCAACCACATCAAAATTTTCTACTTTTGCAGTTCCTTCATCCGGAAATAATAATGTGGTTAAAATCCTGAATAATGAAGTCTTGCCTGCACCGTCAGGTCCGATAAATCCAAATAATTCCCCTTTCTTTATAGAAAGATTAATATTATCAAGAGCTTTAACATTTTTGTAGTTTTTGCTAATACCATTTATCTGTACGGAAATTCTGCTCATTTTTTAATATCAGAATAACGATTAACCCCGATATGCTAAAGCTACGGGACAGGCGATTTCTGATTTACGTAGTTATTGAAAATCCAAAATCTAAAATCGTTAATCCTTGTTCATTATTCATTTTATTTGAATTCAGCCTACATTATAGACAGGCACTAACTAACCTAACATCATTCTCCAACCCTTGTCCAGTATGTTGTTCGTCCAATCCATGAAATGCCGATATATCCCCTGATCTTTAATTTATTCAAATTATTTTCATCAATAAATTTCATATAACAGCTATATGTTTTCCCGTTTTTAGGGTCATATATTGTTCCGTCTTCCCATTCATCATCTCCATCAAAAATAAAATCATTTAAAATTTTTAGCCCAAGCGACGGCTGGTCTTGTAAACTTTCATCAGGATTGTTTTTATCCTTCTTCGGCTTGCCTGTTTCTTCATCAATCGGGTCCCTGAGCCAAATAATTTTCCCGAAATATTTACCACTATTTTTGTAAATTTCAACATGTGCATCCGTATCTTCATTAAGCCAGACACCCTCAATATCAGAAGCTTTAAAATTTTGTGCATTTAAATTAGTTACTGCAAAACTCATTGCTGCAACCAATAAAATAATAAAATTGATTTTTTTCATAATTATAATTTTTGATTAATATTTAAAGTTTACTTCACCGGGCATCCCGATCTTTAATGTTCCGTTGTTTTTTACCCGAACTTTAACTGCGTAAACCAGATTAACCCTTTCTTTTTTTGTCTGGATTATTTTTGGAGTAAATTCTGCTGTTTGCGATATCCAGCATATCGTACCATTTAATTTAGTGTGTGTTGTTGCATCTTTATCAATAAGCACTTCAACTCTTTGTCCCAATTTAATCTGTGGCAATTGAGAACCGCTGATATATACCTTTAATTTCATTTCATCCAGATTTGCGATTTTATATATTGGTTTGCCAAACATAGTTACTTCATCCTGTTCTGCATATTTTGTAAGTATTGTTCCGTTTACCGGATTAATGATATAGCACTTTTTTATTGCTTCTTCTACCTGTGCTATTTGTTTTCCTATTGCCTGGATTTCATCATTTATGCCCTGTTTTTGAGTATTGATTGATATGATTTGTTTGTTGACCAGATCTATGCTTCCGTTCATATCATCCATTTGTTTTTGAGTTGCAGCGCCATCTTCAAATAATTTTTTAATGCGGTCTCTATTCACCAGCAGGTTTTTCTTTTGTTGTTGTTGCACTTCTATTTGCGAAGAAATACTTACCAGTCTTGATGCAACTGCTCTTTTCTGATCGGCTAACTGTTGCTTTTTTAATGATAAATCAATCGTATCAATAATTCCTACAATTTGATTTGCTTTAATGATTTGTCCTTCATCAATATTCAGTTCTAAAATCTTCCCATTTGATTCGGAAGAAACGATAATTGCGGTTGCTTCAAAGTTTCCGTAAGCATCTGATTTATCAATACGACTTGAGCAGGAAGCTATCAAAACCGTAAGAATGATTAATAAATATTTTGTTCTCATAATTCTTTTAATTTAAGATAATTTTTTTTAAATATATAGGACGAGAGAAACTTTCATCTTTTATTCCCGATACGCTCGTTCCTCGCTATCGGGATTAATTCGACTATGAAATTATAATGCGGCTACGCCTTTTATAATTTCAGTCTCATTAACTTTTGTCTTTACAACTCTCCTTTAGCTGATAAATAATTAAGTTTTGCATGTATCAATTGTATTTTATGAGTTTGAAAGCTGAGCTTTGCCCTTGCTTCAGCAGTTAGTTCTGTAACATAATCAGTAGATGTTATAACACCGTTATCTAATTGCGAAGAAGCTGTTTTTGCAATCCTTGAACGTAAATCAATAATTTCAGCATCTTTTTTTAATAATTCCTCATATCTTTTTATTTCGGCAATTTTATTTTCCAGCTCAATTTTCAAATTTTTATCAAATGTTTCTTTTTGAGTTGTAATTATATTGTTTTGTAAGTCAAGTATTTTTTTTTCGGTTTTATTCTGGTTCCAGTTCCATAAATTCCAATTAAGCTTTGCCCCAAAAATATAAAACGATTCAAAATCATCTGAAAGCATATCTAGTCCGGGACGACCATACCCAAGCTGACCGAAGCCAAATAATTTGGGCAGATTTTTCGTTGTCACAACATTTTTTATTGCATCTATTCTATACTGTTGCAATCCCATTAATTTATATTCCAGCCGTTTGTTTTCAAATAAACTTGTGTTTACGGTTATTTCCGGTAAAATAAGTTCGGTATTATCAGAAAGCTTTAAGCTTGTTAATTCGTTCAAAATGCTTATACCTGCATTTATTCCAATTTCCACTTCAGTGATTTGTTGTTCTATTTTTATCAGTTCGGCTTGCAAAACATCCGCATCTTTCTGTAATAATACTCCATTTTTGACTCCTGAAATAACATTTTTTAATTTTGATTTTATTTCATCTTCAAAAACCTGAAGAATTTTTTTATTCTCTTTCAACAAAATAATCCTGAAATACACCTGATTTACTCTTTCTTTTAATTTATATAATTCAATCTCAACATTTTGTTCGTTAATCTGCAGGTTTATATCTTCCAGTTTTTTTTGTTTGCCTGTTGTGCCTCCATCATAAATTACCTGATTAACATCCAAAGTTACTTTATACCAATCTTTACTTACTACAGGAATTTCCAAACCGGGAACATGTATAGGTACCTGAGTTACATCTGATTGGTAAGTTGCTTGTCCGTTAACATCAACGCTCGGGAGATAAGTTGCATTCAGGTTTTTGCGTTGTAATTCATTATATGCTTTATATAAATCAAATTGCTTTTTTAAAGGGTAATTGTTGACCGCATTTGTGTAACAATCTTTAAGTGTTACTTTGTCAATAGTTTGGGCAAATGATACATTAAAAATTAATAATCCAAAAATTATAATTATTCGTTTCATCTAACTCTAATTTTAGTTTAAACAACATTTATATTGATGTCTGCTAATGCATAAGTTACATATAATAACAGGCAACTTTTTTCAATATTCCAACGACTAAAAGGAGTCCGTCCATACGGATTTCTTTCAGTCATATGGATATTCCATTTTTCCAGTATTCCAAAATTTAAATATTCAGCACATAAAATATCATAACCAAACCGGTTAATTACTTTCTTCTTATCGCATTAATAATAAATTGCGATACTTCTTTTTTTCTTACTTCAATAAATTTATTATATTCCTTTTTATTATCTTCAAAAAAAATGTATTGAATAATCGGCTTTGCACCTATCGGGAAGACACACAAAGCAATGATGTTAACGATTAATTGCTCAGGTTTTATTGGAATAATATTACCGGCTTCAACTTCATTACTAATCTGCTGCTTAATACCTGATAAATCAATGTTTAAATTTTGCAGCATCCCAACCAATCCCTTGGGGTTTCTTCCAAGTTCATGAATAATAAATCCCGGAATATGAGGATTCTTTTTTATTAGTGAAATGTAATTTTCAACAAACAATTCTATTTTTGTAAAAAAAGAAAGGTCTTTATTTAGGTTTTTAAACAATTTGGGAGCAAAGGTTATTATTGCAATTTTAAAAACAGCTTCAAATAATTTATCTTTACTCCTGTAATAATAATGCAAAAGAGATTTGTTTATTCCCGCTTCATCGGCAATTTCCTGCATTCTGCTTCCATCCATACCTTTTTTAATAAAAATCTCTTTTGCTGCTTCTAAAATCCGTGTTTCTGTATTTTGATTTTTTTCAGTCATTTTATTTAACTCAATGGTTTAACTTAATGATTTAACTTATTGGTTTATCCAATAAGTTTAACCAATTGGTCAAAAGTAAAACAAAAAAAATCATTTGTCAAGTTTTTTTTGAAAAATTTTTTAATAAAACGAAATTCAGAATTCACGCTCAGCTGAAAAGCTTTTTATAATACCACGTTCTTTACTGATCTTCAGGAATATAAAAATATTTACCTCTTCCATAAGGGACTTTAATAACTTTTTTTCCTTCAAGACCTAATAATTTTTTGTAAATATACACTTTTGTAATTAATAATAAAAGTTCTGAAATTATATATACTTAAACGCATACATACTAACTTCGTGTCGTAAACTTTGCGAATGTTGAATTAAATTTCTAATCCATACGGATTCCTAACAGTCATTGGTTTTAAGCAATTTATGTTAGAATAATTTCGCATTATCGTTCAGTATCAGTTTATTTTCTTAATTTTGTAATCAAATATTTATTTTATGCAAGAACAAAGTAAAGAAAATAAAAGGAAAAGACACGGTGATTTCTCAAAATTTATTAAGAAAAAAAAGCACGATAAATTTTATGATAAAGATGAAAAATCATCAAAAAAAAGAAATTTCAGGGATGAAACAGGGAACTCTGACATCAGGGGAAGAAGATTAAAAGGAAAAAGTCAATTAACTGGTAAAATAAAAAATAATATTGACAAAAACGATAATTTAATACGCTTAAATAAATTCATTGCAAATTCCGGTATTTGTTCCCGACGTGAAGCCGATAAGCTGATACAAGTGGGCGCAATAAGTGTTAATGGAAAAACTATAACCGAACTCGGAACCAAAATCTCACCTACAGATAAAGTTCAGTATGGAGGCGAAACTTTGTCAACAGAAAAACCGGTTTATATTTTATTGAACAAACCAAAAGGATACATTACAACAACCGATGATCCATACGAACGAAAAACAGTTATGAATCTCGTAGAAAAAGCGTGTAACGAACGTATCTTCCCTGTCGGAAGACTTGACAGAAATACAACCGGCGTGCTATTATTTACAAACAACGGTAAACTTGCAAAAACACTAACACATCCAAAACACGAAATAAAAAAAATATACCATGTTGTTCTGAATAAACCCTTAACAATAACAGATATGAAAACAGTTGCAACAGGTATTGAATTGGAAGACGGACTAATAAAAGTTGATAAAATTGCATACATAGAAGATCGTACTGATAAAACACAAATCGGTATTGAAATCCACTCCGGCAGAAATCGAATAGTAAGAAGAATTTTTGAATGTCTTAATTACAAAGTTGTTCGTTTGGACAGGGTGGCTTTTGCCGGACTAACAAAAAAAGATACTCCAAGAGGAAAATGGAGGTTTTTAAAAGACTATGAAATCAATATATTGAAAATGATCTCATAATTAATCTTACTATAATATGAAAAGAATATTTTCAGCCATTAAAATCTTTCCCGATGAAAATTTCCTGAAATTGTATTACCGCTTAAAATCCGGTTTAAAACATGAAAAAATTAAATGGGTTGAAATCGAAAATATTCATATAACTCTTAAATTTTTCGGCGAAACTGATGAAACCAAAATTAATTCCATAATAAATGTCTTTAATAAAGCTAC
>JAUWSB010000105.1 GCA_030610255.1 Bacteroidota bacterium | reverse complement strand
CAATAAACATGAAATCAATAAAAAACATAATTAGCTTGCTTTGTATAGCTTCAGTATTTCTTTTTATTGCCCAAAACGCATATTGCCAATCTCAAGCAGAAGAAGTCATAAAAAAAGCAATGAAAGATGAAATGAACAGGAATATTAATAATTTAGAATTACAAGACCTTAAAAAACCGTTCTTCATCAGCTATACAATTAGCGATGCAAAAACACTATCAATTACAACAACTCTCGGAGCTATAATTTCCTCTAACGAAATTCCATACAGAAATCATAAAGTACGTGTGATGGTCGGCGATTATGAACGTAACAACGAAAATTATCTGGACATGAAAAATATGTCATCCTTTTCAATCTCAGGCAGCACCCCCCTTGATAATGATTATGATGGAATAAAACGTTCTTTATGGAGATCGACTGATAAAAATTATAAAGATGCCGCAGAATCTTATGAAGCAAAAATTTCTTCTATTAAACAACAAAATCTTACTGAAGAAGAAGCGGCGCTTCACGATTTCAGCCTGACCCCGAAAGTAAATCTAAATATTAAAACCATTGCTTTTGATTTTAATAAAGAAAAATGGGAGAAAATTGCTATAGAATTATCAGGTATTTTTAATAACTATCCCGATATTTTTTCTTCAAAAGTGTTGATTTATTTTTATAAAGCTGATGTTTATTTTATGAATACCGAAGGCACGGAGGTAAAATCTCCGCTTACTTTGGCTTCAATACGAATTAATGCTTTAACACAAGCCGATGATGGAGAAACTATTTATGACCACTTGCTGTATTATGCTCTTACTCCTGAAGAATTACCATCGCTTGCTGAAATGAAAGCAGAAGTAAAAGCAATGGCTGATAATCTAAATATTCTTAAAAATGCACCGATTTATAATGATTCTTATTCAGGACCTGTTTTGTTTGAAGGACAAGCTGCTGCTGAAATTTTTATTCAAAGATTATTTTCAGGAACTAATGGCTTGATTGCTATTCGAAAACCAATTTTCAGTCAACCACAAATGGCTATGATGATGAGTCAACTTACAGGACAAACACTTGAAAACAAAATTGATAAAAAAATTATTTCCAACGATATTACAATTAAAGCTGTGCCTAAAACGCAATCTTATGAAGGAGAAAAATTAATAGGAAGTTTTGCTGTTGATGCCGAAGGTGTTATCCCTGATGATGAATTAATTCTTGTTGAAAAAGGTATTCTTAAAACTTTGTTAAACGGACGTACACCAACCGAAAAAATACAAAAATCCAACGGGCATAAAAGATACTCAATTCAATCTGGCGGGTGGATAAGTTCCGGAATAGCTCCGGGCGTTATAACAATTAATTCAACAAACGGAATATCAAGAGATAAGTTAAAAGAGAAGTTAATTGAAGCAGCCGAAGATGAAGGGCTTGATTATGCTATTATTATTAGAAAATTAGAATCACCAAATTCGGGCATTGAAATAGATTTTGACCCATTATCTGCTATGAGCGGGGATAATAAAAATACCATATCCAAACCTATTTATGTTTACAAAGTATCATTAGAAGACGGCAATGAAGAACTCGTCCGCACTGTTGAATTAGGTGGGATCTCAACAAATACATTCAAAAAAATTATGGGTTTTTCAAATAAACAATTTATTTATAACACTCTTTTACCTGAAAGTGTCGGTGGTTTAAATTTAGGATTTTTAATTTATTATATGTCGGGAGGAGGCTTAGAATCATTATCAGGAACACCTGCATCTTTTATCCTTCCAGATGCTTTTCTAATTGAATATCTAGATGTTCAAAAACAAAAAAGAGCCATAACTAAAAAATTACCGGTTGTTAAAAATCCTGTTGGGGATTAGAACTTCAAACCTGAAACCTGCGACACGAAGTTAGCCCGTATGGGCCCGCATGGGAAACATGAAACTTGAGACTCAGCTCGCCCTCGTTTGTACCTTAAATCCGTAAGTTTTTTTTATATAGACGCAGATAAACACTGATATAACTGATTTTTTTAATAATTTATATTTCATTATGCTCACTCTCTTAATCATAATTAATCTGCGTGAATCAGCGTCTTATAATTTACTTGCGAATTTTAGGTTGTAACGAGTGCGGAATATTTTAAATAATTTGAATGTCGAATAAAGATTAACGATTTTAGATTTTAGATTTCAGATTTTCAGCTACTTCGCAAATCGTTAATCGGTGTTCGTTATTCTTAAATCAATTTATATTTACTTTATGGACAGACTATTTACACATTAAACCTTACACGAACAATATCGCCTTCTTCAACTATATAATTTTTTCCTTCAATCTGTAATTTCCCGGCTTCCTTACAAGCCTGTTCCGAGCCTAAAGTTATAAAATCGTCGTATTTCATAACCTCTGCCCTGATAAATCCCCTTTCAAGGTCGGAATGGATAACGCCGGCTGCTTGTTGTGCAGTCGTTCCCTTTTTTATTGTCCATGCTCTGACTTCCTTTGGTCCGGTTGTAAAAAACGATTGCAGGTTTAATAATTTATATGCTGATTGCAATAATTTATTTACTCCGGGTTCTTTTAATCCGGAATCTTCTAAAAATGCTTTACGATCATCAGCATCATCCAGTTCGGCAATATCAGACTCAAGTGCACCGGCAATTATTATTACTTCGGTATTTTCGTTTTTTACTGCTTCTTTTACTTGTTCAACATATTTATTGCCGGATACAGCCGATGCTTCGTTAACATTGCAAACATATAAAACAGGTTTGGTTGTGAGTAAAAATAAATCAGCAATATATTTTTTATCTTCATCATCAACAGGAGCGGTTTTGCCTGAACCGAAATTTTCAAAATGTTCTTTATAAATATTTAGAACTTCAATTCCTTTTTTGGCATTCTTGTCACCTGACTTAGCGATTTTTTCAAGACGGTGAATCTTTCTTTCAACTATTTCAAGGTCTTTTATCTGAAGCTCAAGGTCAATAATTTCCTTATCTCTTACTGGGTTTACCGATCCTTCAATATGAGGAAGATTATCATCATCAAAGCATCTCAAAACATGTATTATTGCGTCGGTTTGTTGAATATCGGCTAAAAACTTATTTCCTACACCTTCACCAAGACTTGATCCTTTTGCCATTCCGGGAATATCAACAATTTCAACGGTGGCAGATACAACCTTAGCAGCATTGATAATTTTATTGATTTCAAACAACCTGTTGTCAGGTATATTTATTATCCCGATATTTGATTTTGAAGTGGAAAAAGCATAATTAGTGGATTGTGCTTTTGTATTTGAAAAACAATTAAAAATTGTTGTTTTGCCTGTATTTGTTAGACCAACGATACCACAGTTAAGTGCCATTTGACTTATAAATTATTTATATTAATAATGTTGCAAAGATACAATAAAAGTAGTAATTTTATTTTGATTTTAATATATATTTTCTAATTTTGCACCCCAATTTTAAGATGGCCTGGATTTTGAAAGTAATTTATTCTCTTTCAAATTCTTAGAATTAAAATATAGATAAATTAAGTATTAATCCGTTCTGAATTTTAACATTCCAGGCAGTTAAATACAGGAACACAAAGTAAATTAAATGGCTGAAAAAGAATCAAATAACAGCAAAGAAGCTAAAATTACAGAAAATGTAAAAGTTAAAGAAGAAATTAAAATTCAAACTGAACCCGAAAAAGAAATAAAAGATACCTCCAAAGAAATTCAGAAAAAGAAAGAACCAAAAGATAAAGAAACAACTGAAGCAGTAAAGGAAGAATCAAAAGTTGAAGAAACAATTGAAGAAGTGAAAGAAGAGCCGAAAACTGAGGAAATAAAAAAAGAAGAAATAAAAGAAGAAATAAAAGAAGAAATTCCTGAAATTAAAGAAGAACCGCAAATAGAAAGCATTGAAACAGATACAATAGCTGTAGATGTAGAAAAAACCGAGGCGGTTGAAGAAAAAAAAGAAAAAATTCCCGTTGATTTTGACTGGGATTCTATCAGCAAAAAACAGGAAATTTATTCAGCTGATGAGAGAAAAAAATTAGAGGAAGTTTATGATAAAACTCTTAGTTCAATAGTTGAACATGAAGTTATTGACGGTACTGTTGTGGTAAAAAACAATCGCGAAGTTGTTGTAAACATTGGATTTAAATCCGATGGTGTAATACCTTTATCTGAACTGAGATATAATCCTGATTTAAAAGTTGGAGATAAAATTGAAGTATATGTTGAAAGCCAGGAAGATATGAGTGGACAACTATTACTCTCACACAAAAAAGCAAGAATTCTTAAATCATGGGAAAGAGTTAATAAAGCTCACGAAAATGACGAGATCATCAATGGTTATGTGAAATGCCGTACCAAAGGAGGCTTGATAGTGGATATATTTGGAATTGAAGCATTTTTACCGGGCTCGCAAATTGATGTTAAGCCAATTCGTGATTATGACGTTTTTGTTGATAAAACTATGGAATTCAAGGTTGTTAAGATAAATCATGAATATAAAAATGTTGTTGTATCACACAAAGCACTTATTGAGGATGAACTTGAACAGCAAAGAGCCGAAATTATTTCCAAACTTGAAAAAGGACAGGTTCTTGAAGGTACAGTGAAAAATATTACATCTTATGGTGTATTTATTGACCTTGGCGGTGTTGATGGCTTAATTCACATAACTGACCTTTCGTGGGGACGAATTAATCATCCTCAGGAAATTGTTGAACTTGACCAGAAGATAAAAGTAGTAATACTTGATTTTGATGATAGTAAAAAACGAATTGCATTAGGATTAAAACAACTTACTCCTCATCCATGGGATGCTTTGGATCCGAATATTAAAATTGGTGATAAAGTTAAAGGAAAGGTTGTTGTTATTGCCGATTACGGTGCATTTATTGAAATTGCTCCCGGCGTTGAAGGCTTAATACACGTTTCAGAAATGTCGTGGTCGCAACACTTAAGAACTGCTCAGGATTTCCTTAAAGTTGGTGATAAATTAGAAGCCCAAATACTTACCCTTGACCGTGAAGACAGAAAAATGTCACTTGGTATCAAGCAGTTGATTCCTGACCCGTGGGCAAACATCCTTGAAAAATATCCGAAAAATTCAAAGCATAAAGCTACAGTCAGAAACTTTACAAACTTTGGAATTTTTGTTGAACTGGAAGAAGGCGTTGACGGATTAATTCATATTTCCGACCTTTCATGGTCTAAAAAGATTAAACACCCTGCAGAATTCACTAAGATTGATGAAAAAATTGATGTAGTTGTTTTAGATGTTGATAAAGAAAACAGAAGACTTAGTCTGGGACACAAACAACTTGAAGAAAATCCATGGGATGTTTTTGAAACTGTATTTACTGTAAATTCGGTTCATAAAGGAACTATCCTGAATATTATTGAAAAAGGTGCTATTATTTCGCTGCCATACGGAGTCGAAGGATTTGTTCCGATTCGTCATTTAACCAAGGAAGACAATACAAATCCAAAAGTAGATGAAACCCTGGAATTTAAAGTTATTGAGTTTTCAAAAGATAATAAAAAGATAATTCTTTCACACTCAAAAATATTCCAGGACGAACAGCGTGCCACAAAAGCTAAAGAACATACAAAAGCTAAAACAGTCGAAAAAACAACTAAAAAAGCTGTTAGAAAAATAAAAGCTAATCTTGAAAAAACAACATTAGGCGATATTGAAGCATTAGCTTCACTTAAATCGGATATGGAGCAGAAGGAAAAAAAGGAAAAAAAGGAAAAAGCAAAACCTGAGCCTAAACCTAAACCAGAAAAGGATAATGAATAATTAATAAAATTAATTTTTTTAGACTAAACTCAAAGTTCAAGGCTTAGAATTCTTTAAATTTGACAATATCAAAACCTTGAACTTTGAACTGCAAAATCACTTAATTATTTTTTATCTATGACATTTTCTGTTACAATTTTAGGAAGCGGTTCTGCAATACCAACATTAACAAGAAACCCAAGTGCACAACTATTGAATGTTCATGAAAAAATATTTCTAATAGATTGCGCTGAAGGAACTCAGTTACAACTTAGAAAATTTAAATTCAGACTTCAGAAGATAGATCATATTTTTATCAGTCATCTTCATGGAGACCATTTCTTTGGACTTATTGGCTTAATATCTACCCTTCATTTGCTTGGAAGAAAAAATGAAATGCATGTTTACGCTCCGGCTGAATTGGAAGAGATTATTGATATACAATTTAAAGCTTCAGGTACTATACTTCGTTTCCCGTTAATATTCCATTATTTACATCAAAAAACTTCCGAAATTATTTATAAAGATAAAAATGTAAAGGTTAGATCATTCCCGCTAAATCATAGTATTCCAACATGGGGATTTGTTTTCAGAGAAAAACAAAAAGAAAGAAATATCCGTAAAGACTTTATCATTGAAAAAAATATACCGATTACTGAAATATTAAAGATAAAAAAGGGTGAAGATTATGTTGATGAAAACGGAAAAATATATAAAAATCCGGAAATTACTTTAAATCCTCAAAAACCCCGCTCTTATGCTTATTGTTCCGACACAAGGTATTTTGAACCAGTGATTCCTTTTATCAAAAACGTGGACGTTCTTTTCCATGAATCTACCTATATGCAAGACAAAGCAAAAGATGCAATTGAAAATTTTCACTCAACAGCTATTGAAGCGGCAACAATAGCAAAAAAAGCAGGAGTGAATAAACTAATAATAGGTCATTTTTCTGCAAGATATAAGAATGCAGAACTTCTGCTAAATGAAGCAAAATCAATTTTTCCAAATACTATTTTAGCTGAAGATGGATTGAAGGTTGATATATACTAAATCTTAATTAATTATTAATGTTATTAAGAAAAAAACACTCAATAAGCAACACACAATAATCAATAAACAAGTAAAAAATTATAAAAGTATTGAAACTGCGAAGTCAAATATGTAGAAATAATGAAAATTGAATATTGCATATTGAGTGTTGAATGTTTAATTCAAATTAGAAAGCAAATATGTTTTATCAGCACATCAAAATATTATTTTACCTCAATCATCAATCATCAATCTCCTAACTCCATCCCCGATTTCAGGGAAATAAAAGTCAGCATTCAGCCCGGTGATTTTCTTGTACCTCTCCCCTACTTTTTTACAAAATTCATCAACATTATTTTTTCTGATAATGTTTACAGTACAGCCCCCAAAACCTGCTCCTGTCATACGGGAGCCAATAACTCCGGTGATTTTACGGGCTTCGTAAACAAGAGTATCTAACTCAAACCCTGTAACTTCATAATTATTTTTTAATGAATCGTGTGAAGCATTCATCAATTTACCTAAGGTTTTTATGTCGTTATTTTCCATAGCTTTGACTGCTTCAAGCACCCTGTAGTCTTCGGAAGCAACATGTTCTGCCCGTCTTCTTATGACTTCATCAGGAATAACATCCTGTATTTCTTCAAAAGTTTCAAGGCTCAATTCGCCTAAATTTTTTATACTTAATTTTTTATTAATAAATTTCAGGGCTTTTTTACATTCAGCAACGCGTTCATTATATTTTGAATCGGTTAGCCCCCGTTTTTTGTTTGTGTTTGCGATAATTAATTTATATTCATTTAAATTAAAAGGAATCTGGACATATTTAAGTGTTTCGCAATTCAGAAATAAGGCATGGTTCTTTTTTCCTTTACCAACAGCAAACTGGTCCATGATGCCACAGCTAACACCAACAAATTCGTTTTCGGCTTTTTGTGAAAGTTTGATCAATTCAATTACATCAAAACCATATTCAAACAATTCGTTAATAGCAAAGGCCGTAACCAGTTCAATAGAAGCAGATGAAGATAAACCGGCACCGTCAGGTATATTACCTGAAAATAACATTTCTATTCCCTGGATATCTTTTCCTTTTTTTATAAATTGATTTATAACACCTAAAGGATAATTTACCCACTCTCCGTTTATCTTCTCATTTAATTTGTTAATAGGAATATTTGCCGTAAAATCAAAATTAGCAGATAAAAATTTTATTTGGCTATTGTTTGCTTTACGGATTAAAAGATAAGTACCGAAACTTAAAGCACATGGAAGGACAAAACCCCCGTTATAATCGGTATGTTCACCAATAATATTTACCCTGCCTGGAGCAAAATAAACGAAAAGTTCATTTTTATTTTTACCGTATTTTTTATAAAATATTTCTTTTAATTTGTTTATCATATATTGTGTAAAAAGTTTTTTTCCATATATGAGAAATTCATAAAAAATCCCTGTACCGTTTTTGTGAAGTTTTTATAAGGTTTATCTATGCTTTTAATAAATATAACATATAATATATATCTGATTTACAGTATTTTAAGATATTGAATATCAGTAAAATGGCAGTTTAGCGAACCCGGCGGGACTCGAACCCACAACCTCCTGATCCGTAGTCAGGTGCACTATCCAATTATGCTACGGGTCCTAATTTTATTTTG
>JAUWSB010000095.1 GCA_030610255.1 Bacteroidota bacterium | reverse complement strand
TTGAGGAGTATGAATATTTTATTATCAGAAATAAATTACAAGAAAAAATTTTATCTGAATTGGATTATGAAAAAATCAAACATATATTTTTAAATGGTAAATTAACAGATACTTTAATTAAAAGACTTAAAATTTTACTTCGTAAAATAAAAAAACCAATAGCTATCCGTTCTTCAGGCTTATTTGAAGATTCATTAATGCAGCCGTTTGCCGGTATCTTTGAAACTTATTTATTGCCCAACAATCACCCTGATATAAAAGTAAGGCTTGAGCAGGTTATGAATGCAATTAAACTGGTTTTTGCATCAATATATTCTCCTGTTGCACGCGGGTATATCCAGGCAATAAATTATAAAATTGAAGAGGAAAAAATGGCAGTAATAATTCAGGAAGTTGCTGGTAATAAATATGATAATTTATTTTATCCTCACATTAGCGGTGTTGCCCAGTCGTATAATTATTATCCGTTTGCACACATGAAACCCGAAGAAGGTTTTGCAGTTGCTGCCCTCGGACTTGGAAAATATGTTGTTGAAGGTGAAAAAGCATACAGATTTTCACCAAAATATCCTGCAACTGAAATTAATTCACCAAATGACCAGTATAAAAATTCACAGGTTCAGTTTTTTGCTGTTGATTTGAATAAGAAAAATGTTAATTTACTGGAAGGAGATACAGCCGGCCTGACACGATCAGATATTGATGTTGCTGAAAAACAAGGAACACTTCGTCATTGCGTTTCAGTTTATGATCCTGGTAATAACGTAATTTATCCGGGAATAAATAAACCCGGACCAAGAATAATTAATTTTGTAAATATTTTAAAGTATAATTATATTCCTCTTGCCAAAACAATTGAAATAGTTTTGGATATTGTTAAAGAAGCACTTGGCTCAGCGGTTGAAATTGAGTTTGCTGTTGATTTAAATAAAGATAGTCAAAATAAAGCATCATTTTATTTGTTACAGATTAAGCCGTTATTAGGAAGTGCACAGGATTATAATATTAATATGGAAAAAATAAATAAAGATAGCATTCTGCTTTATTCCGAAAAAGGAATGGGAAATGGTATTATTAAGGATATTTATGATGTAATTTATGTTGACGGGGATTTATTTGATAAGAGTGAAACCGAAGAAATGTCAAGAGAAATAGAAGCCCTGAATTCTCAAATGATAAAACAAAATAAAAAATATATATTGATAGGACCCGGAAGATGGGGCACTCGTGATAAATGGATAGGTATTCCCGTGAATTGGCCTCAAATTTCAAATGCAAAAATTATTGTTGAAACAAGTCTTGAAGGATACCCACTGGATGCATCATCAGGTTCTCATTTTTTCCATAATGTTACCTCAATGAATGTTGGGTATTTTTCAGTTCAGCCCGAATTATCAAAAAGTTATATTGATTGGGATGTTTTGAAAAAACAGAAAATAATAAATCAAACAAATTATATTAAACATATTAGATTTTCAAAACCTTTAAAAGTAAGAATGGATGGCAAAAAAAGAATTTCTGTAATTACCTATGATTAATAATTCACGGTGAAAAATATTAAATATTAAATATAAAAAAATGAATATAGTGCTTACAAAATTACAAGAAAGAGTTAAGGAATTAAATTGTATATATCAGGTAGAAGAATTACTTAAAAATAATAAATTAGATATTGAAGATATATTTTTAAAACTAACCGAAATAATACCACAAGGATGGCAATATACTACTGTTTGTGAAGTAAAAATAATTTATGAAGGTAAAATATATAAATCTGATAATTTTAAAGAAACTGAATGGGTCCAAAGTGCAGATATTGTAATAGATGATAATATTGTTGGGAAAATTCAGGTTTTTTACACACAATTAATAAGATTATTGAATAACAGTCAGTTTCTTCCTGAAGAACAAAAATTGTTAAATAATATTACTGATAGGTTCAGCAATTATATTTTTCATAAAAAATTAATTAAAACATTAAATTACCTAAAATCACCTTCAAAAAAATATAATACAGATGATGAGCTAAATGTTATTTTATCACCAGCTTCAGATGAACACTGGAAATGGAGATTAAATATGGTAGATATTATTTCTAAAAAGATTGATGCAAATAAATTTGGTATTAAAGCAATTTATGTCATTGGTAGTACGAAAAATGCCAATGCAGGACCTGCAAGTGATATTGATCTTTTAGTGCACTTTAAAGGAAATGAAAGTCAAAAAAAAGAACTTACGGCATGGATAGAAGGATGGAGCTATTGTCTTGCAGAAATGAATTATATAAAAACAGGATATATGATTGATAAAGGATTAATAGATCTTCATTTGATAACAGATGAGGATATTACAAAAAAAACGAGTTTTGCTGTTATGATTAATGCAGCTACCGATCCTGCTCGCTTGCTTTTTAAACTAAACTCAATAATAAATTCTTAATTAATTAATGTAATTCAAAAAAATGTGTATTTGCTTTTTTGTTTCTGATATTCATGGTAATATTAATAAGTACGAAAAATTATTTAAGGAGATAAAAACTGAAAAACCCCAATTAGTATTTTTTGGAGGAGATCTTTTACCTTCTGGATTGGCATTTGATAAAAAATATTCCGATTTTGTAAATGATTACCTTGTTAATAATTTTATTGAAATTAAAAATTTTTTAGGTAATTATTATCCTGAAGTGTTTTTAATATTAGGAAATGATGATCCGGGAATTAATGAATCTGCAATAATTAAAGCTGAAAAAAAAGGTGTGTTCAAATACATTCATAACAAGAAAGTTGGATATAAAAAATATAACATTTATGGACTTGCTTATGTTCCTCCCACGCCTTTTTTATTAAAAGATTGGGAACGCTATGATGTTTCAAGATATGTTGATCCTGGCTGTGTTCCTCCAAACGAAGGATTTAGAACAATTCAAAATAATGAAAAGATTGAATATACTACAATACAAAAAGAACTTAAAAAATTAGTTAATAATAATGATCTTTCTAATTCAGTATTTTTATTTCATTCACCGCCATATAAAACAAATTTAGATAGAGCGGCACTTGATGGTCAAATGGTTGATTTTGTTCCATTAGATGTTCATGTTGGTAGCATTGCAATAAAAAGATTTATTGAAGAAAAACAACCAATGGTAACTCTTCATGGACATATACATGAATCATCGCAAATTACAGGAAAATGGCAACAAAAAATTGGTAAAACTTATGCATTTTCAGCTGCTTACAATGGTAAAGAATTAGCTATAATCAAATTTGATTTAAACAAGCCTTCTGATGCTATTAGAGTTTTAATATAAAAATTACAATTATAAATTAACAAAACAAAAATGAATGAAGTTGCCTATAAAGCAAAAAAACATAATTATTCCGAAACTTCTTTTAAAGAGTTGATGAAGAAAAGAATTTATCATATATTACTTATTTCAAGTAAATATGATGCATTTTTACTTGAAGAGGATGGAAGAATTGATGAGCAGATCTTTGATGAATATGTTTCATTAAATCTCAGGTATCCACCACGATTCATCCTGGTTTCAACTTCGGAGCAGGCTTTTGCAACTTTAGAGGAAGAGAGCATAGATATGATAATTATAATGCTGAGTGATGGCGATATTGATACTTTTGAATTAACAAGAATTATTAAAAATAAATACCCTGACAAACCAATTGTTGTATTAACTCCATTTTTACGTAAGGTTACATTAAAACTTTATGAAGATAATTTAAAAGAAATAGATTATATTTTTTGCTGGCTTGGTAATGCTGATATTTTACTTGCAATAGTTAAACTTATTGAAGATAAAATGAATGCTGAACATGACATATTAGATGTTGGTGTTCAGGCAATTCTTATAGTTGAGGATTCGGTGAGGTTTTATTCAAGTTTTTTACCCAACATTTATAAAATTATTTTTAAACAATCTAAAAAATTTATGACAGAAGGTCTTAATATGCATCAGCAGATGCTGAGGATGAGAGGACGTCCTAAAATCCTTCTGGCAACTACTTATGAAGAAGCATTAGTTTTATATGAAAAATACAAAAACAATTTATTGGGTATAATTTCGGATATCGGATATAATAGAAATGGCAAAATGGATCCGCAAGCAGGAATAAAACTTTGTAAAAAGATAACAAGTATTGATAAACAAATTCCTATTTTATTACAATCATCCGAAGCTAAAAATGAAAAAATTGCAAAAAAGCTTAACGTTGGTTTTTTAAATAAAAATTCAAAGAAACTATCAACTGAATTACGTAACTTTATTTTTAAAAATTTTGCTTTTGGCGATTTAGTATTTTATCATCCTAAAACTAATAAAGAAATTGTACGTATTTCAGATCTTAAAGCCCTGCAAAATAAGTTATATGATATTCCTGACGATGCTTTTATATCACATCTTGATAGAAATTACATTTCTAAGTGGTTGTATGCAAGAGCATTATTTCCAATTGCTGAAACTTTTAAAAGTTATGAACGTGAGGACTTTAATGATTTGGACGAAGTAAGAAGATATATATTTGATACAATTGCCGATTTCAGGCTTAATAAAGGAAGAGGTGTTATTGCAAAATTTCAAAAGGATAATTTTGATGAATATTTACATTTTTCCCGTATAGGTGAAGGTTCAATCGGTGGAAAAGCAAGGGGGTTGGCTTTTGTTGATTCGCTTATTAAACGAAATAATTTAATGAATAAGTTCAAAGATACAATTATTACAATACCAAGAACCTTAACAATTGGAGTTGATATCTTTGATGAATTTATGGAGAAGAATAATTTGTATAAAATTGCATTATCCGGTGCAAGTGATACAGAAATATTAAATCAGTTTATTGAAGCCAGTCTTCCTTTTCACATTCATGAAGATCTATTAGCATTTATGGCAGTAATAAATAAACCAATTGCAATCAGGTCATCAAGTTTATTAGAAGATTCACTTTATCAACCCTTTGCAGGAGTTTATTCAACTTATATGATCCCAAATATCAAATCGGACGAAAGGCTATGTTTACAACAATTAAGTTATGCAATAAAATGTGTATATGCTTCTACTTTTTTCAAAGATAGTAAAGCATATTTAGAAGCCATTTCAAATATTATTGATGAAGAAAAAATGGGAATAGTTATTCAGGAAGTATGCGGCACAAAATATGGAAATAGATTTTACCCTGTAATTTCCGGTGTTGCAAGGTCATTAAATTTTTATCCCATATCTCCCGAAAAACCCGAAGATGGCATTGCAAACGTTGCACTTGGCTTAGGTAAATATATTGTTGAGGGTGGAGTAAATTTACGGTTTTCACCAAAATATCCGAAAAAAGTATTACAGCTTTCCTCACCTGATATGGCATTAAGAGATTCTCAAAAACAATTTTATGCACTTAATCTGGATAAAAACAGCTTTATACCATCTACTGACGACGGTATAAATATATTGAAACTTAGAATAAATGAGGCTGAAAAAGATCATACAATTAAATATGTGGCTTCTACTTATGATTTTGAAAATGATATTTTAAGAGATGGAATAAATTATAAAGGCAAAAAATTAATAACCTTTTCAAATATTTTAAATCATAATGTATTTCCTTTGGCTGAAATATTGCAAAACATTTTGGATATTAGTCAAGAAGAAATGAATGATCCTGTTGAAATTGAATTTGCAGTTAACTTAGATACTCCCAAGGGACAACCTAAGATTTTTAATTTCTTACAAATACGGCCAATAGTTGAAAATAAAGAAATTTTTGATGTAAAAATTGAAAAAATACAATTAGATAAAACAATTATTTATTCAGATACTGCATTAGGCAATGGAGTAATTGATAATATATATGACTTTATTTATGTTAAACCTGATTCGTTTAATTCAATGGAAAACCCCAATATTGCAGTAAAAATCGGAAATATTAATGAACAATTAATCAAAGAAAAAAGAAATTACGTTCTGGTAGGACCTGGAAGATGGGGTTCTTTTGACCCTTGTCTTGGTATTCCGGTTAAATGGTCGCAAATATCCGGTGCAAGAGTCATTGTTGAATCAGGTTTGGAGAATTACAGAATTGACCCAAGCCAGGGAACGCACTTTTTTCAAAACCTGACATCTTTCCGCGTAGGATATTTAACAATTAATCCATACATCAACGACGGTTATTATGATTTAGATTATTTGTCAAAATTCAAGCCATTATATGAAGATGAATTTATAAGGCATATCAGATTTAAAAATCCTTTAAAAATATTGATTGACGGAAAGAAGAATTTAGGTGTGATATTTAAGTTTGAATATTCAGAATAATTTACATTGAAATTGTCTTTGTTTGTGAATTAATCGGGTTAAAAATATTTTTTATATAAATTAATATAATCATATTAAAATAATATAATTTTGCCAAATATTTTTTTGCGATTATTTATAAAACATTTTTTAACAATCAAATAACATAATAATATGAATTTAGAAAAATTAATGATTGACCTTGAGAAAAAACATCCCGGAGAAGTTGAATATTTGCAAGCTGTTCGTGAAGTTTTAGAATCAATCGAAGATGTAGTTAATGAAAATCCTCGATTTGAATCAGCAGGAATTATTGAACGAATTATTGAACCCGATCGAATATTTACTTTTAAGGTGCCTTGGGTTGATGATTCCGGAAAAGTTCATGTAAATATCGGATACAGGATTCAGTTTAACAATGCTATTGGTCCATATAAAGGTGGTCTGCGTTTTCACCCCAGTGTGAATTTAAGTATATTAAAATTTCTCGGTTTTGAACAAATATTTAAAAACAGCCTGACAACACTTCCGATGGGTGGTGGTAAAGGTGGTTCTGATTTTAATCCGAAAGGAAAATCCAATGCTGAAATTATGAGATTTTGCCAGTCATTTATGCTTGAATTATGGAAAATTATCGGGGCAGAAACTGATGTTCCTGCCGGTGATATTGGCGTTGGTGGTAGAGAAATCGGATATTTATACGGAATGTATAAAAAATTAACCAATGAGCATAAAGGTGTTTTAACAGGAAAAGGATTAAATTGGGGTGGTAGTTTGATCAGACCCGAAGCAACAGGTTTTGGTACGGTTTATTTCACTGAAGAAATGTTAAAAACACAAAATGATACAATTAAAGGAAAAACCGTTGCTATTTCAGGTTTTGGAAATGTAGCCTGGGGAGCAGTACAAAAAATTAACGAGTTGGGTGGTAAAGTTGTTACACTTTCAGGACCCGATGGTTATATCTATGACCCTGATGGTATAAAAGATGAAAAAATTGTTTATATGCTTGAATTAAGAGCATCAAATCAGGATATCGTAAAACCATATTCTTATGAATTTCAAAGTGCTCAATTTCACCAGGGTAAACGTCCATGGGAAGTTAAATGCGATGTTGCTATACCTTGTGCTACTGAAAATGAACTAAATAAAGAGGATGCTGAAAATCTAATTAAAAATGGTTGTATTTGTGTGGCAGAAGCTGCAAATATGCCTTCAACGCCCGAAGCTATTGAAGTGTTCCAGGAAAACAAAATTTTGTTTGGTCCCGGCAAAGCAGTTAATGCCGGTGGTGTTGCTACATCTGGCTTGGAAATGTCACAAAATTCAATGAAACTGAATTGGCCTGTTTCAGAAGTGGATGATAGGCTTCATCATATAATGAGCAGTATTCATGATGCCTGTGTTAAATATGGGAAACAAGAAGATGGTTATATTGATTATGTTAAAGGCGCTAATGTTGCGGGCTTCCTTAAGGTAGCAAATTCAATGATGGATTTGGGGGTTGTTTAATTAGTGACTGTCCATAAAGTCAATTATATTGATAAAATTTTAGATTTTAGATTTATGATTTTAGATTTTTAATTTATAATCTACTGATAATCAACATATATTTTAATTTTTAAATCTGAATTCTAAAATCTTAAATCGTTATTCTGAAATAAAAAAAACAATTTTATTTATTAATATTGTATCAGCAATTATTTAGTAATCTTGTAAAATTTAAAGAGAAAAGCAATGTACGATTTTATGTCATTAAAGTTAAAATGCCCGGTATGCAACGAATCGTTAATGGATCACGATCATTTGGTTGATAATGAACCGAGCATTAAATTAAAAATTAAAATTGCAGGGAAAAAAGGAGCAATTAATTTAAGTTCAATTTATGGTAGTTATAATTATATTTCGAATATTGAGTTGCCAAAAGGCGAAATAGCTAAATTTACTTGCCCGCATTGCAGTGCTCACATAATCTCAGATGCAGAATGTTTAACCTGTAGTGCTCCAATGGTGCCGTTTTATCTTGATATGGGCGGTAAAGTAAGTATTTGTTCACGAAGCGGTTGTAAAAATCATAAAGTTGAGTTTGAAGACCTTTCCGATGCATTAAACAAATTGTATCAGGAATACGGCTTTGGTGGCAAAATACATGATAAAAAAATTGAACCCAATGATAAAGGCAAAAAAACCGAAACTGTGGAAACTGATTCTAATAAAGAAATTATTCATTCGGGAACATTTTTGCAGGTATATTGTCCTCATTGTAAAAAAAGCCTTATTGAGAACGATATGCTTAAATTAAAAATTACTACGGACGAGACAGGTTATTTAATGCTAAGCCCATATTTAAATGTATTTACTTCAAAATCCACAATATTTTTATCCGAAGATAAAGTTATTGAAGATATAAGATGTCCACATTGTGATAAAAGTCTGATTGTAGATAAGATAAAATGCGGAAAGTGTGGCTCTCCTGTTGCTAAAATTTCAATCAGTGCCCGTACAAAATTATTGGATTTTTATATCTGTACTAAAAAAGGATGTAAGTGGCATGGCTTGAACGAAGATGATTTTTATGATATCCGGCTGGAAGACAGCGATGAATGGTAGATTTCCGAATCTTACTGAATTCAGAAAATTTATAATTTGTTAACCAAATAAATATTTAATTGTATTTATGACAGATGGAATGGTGGAATGATGGAATAATGGAGAAAACAACATTCAGAGACCTTAATAAAAATATTCAGAATGACAAAATTCTATTTTAAGGAGAAAAGTATTTAACTGGTTTTTTAAATATTTGGATTTACCTCATAAGTTTATTATCTT